>JAGVWU010000019.1 GCA_018304145.1 Candidatus Pacearchaeota archaeon
CCGCCAGGATTATTTCAATCTCGTAAGAGTTGAAATTCCCAGGGATTTCAAGAGAAATCTCTGAGGACTTCGAATCCTGTTAATAGCCCCGCCAGGATTCGAACCTGGGTCACAAGCTCCAAAGGCTCGTAGACTTGACCGCTGTCCTACGGGGCTTTCTTTTCATTTTCATTAGAAAATGAACTTGTTTCAGATACTCTAATATCTTATTCAAATGCTTAGAATTGTGAAATCCAATCAATTTATAAAATTTTGCTATTACCAAATCTCCTTAAACCATTAATTTTTTATTAACCAAAACTTTAAAAAGCAAATTCTCATCAAGTTTTATATAAAATGCCAAGAGCTAAAAAATCAGGGCAATTTTCAGATTCACTAAAATCTGAACCTGCTATCAAAATGGAAAAACCAGTATGGTTGAAGTATACAAAAGAAGAAGTAGAAGCTATCATCTTAAAATTAGCTAATAAAGGGCTGTCTTCTGAAAAAATAGGGCTTGTTCTAAGGGACCAATATGGAATCCCAAAAGCTAAAATTCTTGGAATAAAGATAAAAGAAGTTTTAAAAGATAAATATCAAGATGCCAATGTTTTAAACCTGAGTAAAAAAGTTGAAAAAATCACTGAACATTATAAAAGTAATAAGCAAGATAAAAGGGCTGAAAGAGCTCTGATAATTTCAAAGGCAAAATTGAAGAAAAGAGAAGATTATTTAAAATAATACAATAATCAAAGTTTATAAAAAAGGAGGGGCTTGAATTGTTAATTAAAATTATAAGTCTTCATGTAAAAATCTTGGATTAAATAGCATATTACTGCTGTCTATTGAAGAAGGGATAAAATTTTGCATTAGCAAAAATAAGATAGAAAAATGCAAAATTTTACTTATAATGGAACCTTGAATTCATACGATATGGAAAAAATAATTAAAAAATTTTCTAAATCACTATTGGAAAGAATAGATAATAAAAAAATACATATTGTGAGCCATTATGATACAGATGGAATAACTTCTGCTGCAATTTTTTCAAAAACCTTAGAAAGATTAAACAAGCAATTTTCATTAAAAATAATAAAACAGCTTACAAAAGAAGAAATTAAATCATTTCCAAAAGATAAACTAATCATTCTTCTTGACTTGGGGTCAAGCAGCTTAGGAGAATTATCAAGTCTAGGCAATGAAATATTTATAATTGATCATCATGAAATAGATTTAATCCTATCAAAAACTTCTTGTGTTTTACCCACACCTAAAAGTGATAGTTTGAAACTTTTTCCCGCATCAAAAGATGATAATTCCAAAACTGCACCTTTAATATCAGTAGAAAACCCTGAGAATTTGGAAAATTATGATTTTCACTATAATCCCAGGATATGCATACTAAATAATCATCTTTTTGAGAATTATGAAAATTTATGTGGTGCAGAACTTTCCTATCTTGTTTCAAGATGCATTTCAGAAGAAAATAAAGACCTGGCTCATCTTGCAATTCTTGGAATGATAGGAGACACAATGGAAAAAGACATTAATAAAACAAGAAATAGAATAATAAATGAGGCGAATGTTAGAATAAAAAAAGGGCTGTTAATTTATCCTTCAACGAGACCTTTGGATAAAGCCCTAGAATATAGCGCAAGACCTTTTATACCTGGAATAACTGGAGATTCAAAAGGAACTTTTAATTTATTAAAAGAAATAGGAATCGAAAGAACCGGCAAAAACTACAAATCCTTGATTGATTTGGATAATGATGAAATGAAAAGATTAGTAACAGCAATAATGCTAAGATTAAACTCTGATGAAAAAACATCTAAATTAATAGGCAATCTTTATCTTATAAAATTTTTAAATAAAATAGAAGATGCCAGAGAGGTTTCAGCAATTATTAATGCATGTGGAAGAATGGATAGAACTGAAATAGCATTAATGTTGTGCCTGGGTAATAATTCTGCAAGAAAAAGGGCTGAAAACATATACGTAAAGTACAGGCAAAACATTATATTAGGTTTAAGATATATAGAAGAAAATTCCAAGATTCAGGGAAAAAATTATATAATAATCAATGGAAAGGACAAAATTAAAGACACTATAATAGGAACTCTTGCCTCTATTTTATCTTTCTCATCGATTTATAAAGAGGGAACAATAATAATAGCAATGGCATATAATGAAGATAAAATAAAAATTTCTGCAAGAATATCTGGAAAATCTGGGAATAATAAAAGCTTAAAGGAGCTAATGAATTACATAACTGCTTGTCTTGGAGGAGAATCTGGCGGCCATAAAGAAGCAGCAGGTTGCACAATAAAAAAAGATGATGAAAACAAATTCATAGAACTAGTTCAAAAAAAATTTGAATATGAAACTATAAAAATATGAAACTATAAAAAATAGTGTGTAAAACAATTATCAACCTTCTTTTTTCATTAAATTACCTTCCTTCATATGAAAATAGTAAAGGTCATAAGCTACAGCACTAAAATTTGATAAAAAGATTTAAAAACCAAAAAACCACCTAATTCTTATGGCAAATAAATATAGATTCATTAAAGTAAGATGTCAGTCCTGTAAAAACGAGCAAACCATCTTTGAAGGAGCAACAACCAAAGTAAAATGCCTTATTTGCGATGCAATTTTAGCAGAACCTAAGGGTGGAAAAGCAGATATAAAAGCAAGAGTAGTTGAAGTTCTTAATTAAAAATAAATCGCAATAATCCTTAACACCATCCATAGATTTATAATCCCTTTTTTCTCTTTTTTATAATGGGAGATGAACAATTCGAAGAAGGGCAAATAGTCCTATGTCATGTTGAAAGAATAATTGGGACAACTGTATTTGTAAAAATAGAGAATAATATTAATGGAGAGGGAACAATAACTTTTTCTGAAATAGCTCCTGGAAGAATAAGAAATATAAGAGATTATGTTTTTCCAGGAAAGAAAATAGTCTGCAAAATTCTTAGCATAAGGGATAATAAAATGCAATTATCTTTGAGAAGAGTAAAATCTAATGAAAAAAAAGAGCTTTTGGAAAAAATAGCAAAAGAAAGCAGTTATAGGGCAATATTAAAAACAGTTTTGGGAGAAAAATCAGAAAAAATTATTGAAAAAATAAATCAGGAATTTTCAATAGGAGAATTTTTCGAAAAAATAAAAGAAAATCAAAAATTATTAGAAGATTACATGGATAAAGAAAATACAGAAAAAATAATCAAAATTTTAGAATCAAAAAAAGAAAAGCCAAAAGAAATAAAGCAGATTTTTAAACTTTCAAATAAATCTTCAGAGGGAATAAAAATAATAAAAAATATTTTGGAAAATTCCTGCAAAAACACCAAATGTAATATTTTTTATCTGGGAGCAGGAAAATACTCTATTTCAATATCTGGAGAAGACTTTAAAAACCTAAAAATAGAAATCAACAAAGTCATAAACAGCATAGAAAAACAAGCCAAAACAACTCATTCGGATTTTTCTTTGGAAAAATAAATTAAGAAAAATCCTTTTTTAAAATAGCTTCTTTTGCACACTTTTTTCTTTTTTAGCCTCAATAGCATTGGAATTATTCTCTTCCAAATTAACTTCCTTTCCGTCTATTAATGCCTTTCCATAAACTCCGTCATAACCTGGCTTGACTTCTATTTTACCTTCTCTATTGAGCATTATTAAGTTACAAAGCAGTTTGTTATTAATAATTTTCATCAATTCATCAAAAGAAATTTTCAATAAAATATTAAATTCATTCTCAAACTTTTCAATCAATGAATTATAAATCTTCCAAACACTTTTGCTATTAACCCCTAATCCCAATGCTAAGCTTATTATTTCATGTAAAGGCAGAATTTTGTAATAAAACTTCTTATCTTTATGACTAGCTTCCCCCAGTCTAGAAAGCTCATTCGCTCTATAATCAACTCCAATAGTCAAATCCTTCCAGCAAACAGGGCATTTTCCATTTAATTTTTTGGTTTCTTCAGGTGAACATGAAAAATTGCAGTTCCTGTGCCCGTCAAAATGGTATTTTCCATAAGCAGGCTCTACTTCAATTGTCCCAAAAAAACTTTTATTTCTTATCTGCTTTATAATAGAATCATAAGTTAATTTCTCATTTTTAGGGGCATGAAAAATAGTTGCCTCTCTTCCCAAACGCCAAGGCCAAAATGAATGAGCATCAGAAAAACTGACAATTGATTTAGCATCTAAATCATGAATTTTCCAGCACATCAAAGGATCTGCAGAAATTCCAGTCTCAATTGCATGAATAAAATAAGTTTTATCTTCAAAAGCATCTTTTAATTTATCAAATCCACCTTCACTTCCAAAAATTCCGAACCAGGGAGTGAATGAATGTGCGCATATAACTTCTATCCTTTCATCAATTTCTTCCATCTTAGCTGCAAAATCTCTGCAGGATATTCCAAATATAGGCCTTCCATCATAATCCCTTCTCCCTCTTGTATCTAACCAGCTATTTATTTTTCTTACAGAATCAAGAGAAGGAGCAAGATAAACTAAATGCACTTTTCTTCCTTTTCCATTCTTAGTATAAATCAAAGATATTTCAGAGCTTAATATAAATGGAAAATCATCTAAGTAGTATACACCATTATCCTCTCTTAATTTCTCAATATCTTTTAACCATAACGGATGAGTGAAATCACCAGTCCCTAATAAATTTAAACCTTTAATTTTAGCCCACTTTACAAGATTCTCAAAATTCAGCTCCTTGCTGCATGCACGAGAATATTTTGAATGTATATGCAAATCTGCAAAGATAAGTTTCAAAAAATCAATATCTTTTTCCATTATTAAAAAGAAAAGAAAGCTCTTTTTATAGATTATGATAACTCATAAACTCTCGAAGTTCTCATATCAACACCTAATCTAAATCCTTTTTCTCTTTTTCCTCCAACTCTCATAACCATTGGAATTACTTCCATTACCCCTCTATAATTTTCATTTTCAGGCCAATAGAATTCAGGCCTATACAAGCAAAAAGCAGTATCAGCAATTTCAGGAATTCCTTTGCAGTCTGAAAAATCTTCTAAACCCTTTGGTTTTTTATCTTTTCTTCTTTCAACATCAATTTTTAATTGAGCATTTACAAGAACAGTTAAATCTTGATTATCAGCAAGGTTTTTTAATTTTTTTAATATTTCAATATAAATATCAGACTTATTCCCTTGATATGGAACATAACTTTCAAAAGATTGTAAACCATCAACAATAACCAATGCTAATTTTGGATAAAGAGCTTTCAAATGCTGAGTCCTTTCACAAATATATTTTATATCAGGAGGATTTCCTTCAAAATGTATTGGAAGCCCTTTAACAAATTCTGCAGTAGCTCTAATTTTATCAATTTCTTCAGGAGGAATTTTATCCTCATCCCAATAAGCAAATCTTGCAGAATCAACACCAGAATGTTTTGAAATTAATTTTTGTATAAGTTCTGATCTTTTAGATTCATAAGTAAAAATCAAAGTATGATAACCTTGTTCAGCAATATTATCTGCAATATTTAATGAAAAAGTTGTTTTTCCTATTTTTGTTCTTGCTCCAACCATTACTAATCTTCCAGGAAAAATTCCATGCATAATTCTATCTAATCCTTTATAACTTGTTGATATTCTTGGTTTTCCTTTCCTCTGAACCAATTCATCAAAATCTCCTAAAACTTCATCAACAAGAGCAGGTGTATGATAAGTTTTTCTAAATCTAAACGGCAATAAATCCAGCATTTCAGCAGCTCTTCTTCTAATATACTCTGGCCAGCTTGCAACAACAACTTCTTTATGTTCATTTGCATCATGAAAACTTCCATTCCAGCTTTCCTTCATTCTTTCAGAACACCAATGAACTATTTGTCTTCTTAAAAAAGCATCTTCAATTATCTGAATTAAACCTCCAGCTAATTCAGGCTTTGCTGTTTCTCCTTGAGCTTCAACTGAAACAAAATAAGAAGCACCTCCAATAGCTTCCCACTCTCCCCTTTTTTTCAAAGCATCTTCTAAAATTCTTAAATCAAATTCACCTTTTAAATCCATCATAGCAGAATGAATTATTCTATTTGCATTAGCATAAAACATTAAATTAACATAAGGCTGATTAAAATGCTCCATCATTCTAGGAGCTTTCATATATAACCCAAGCAAAGCCATTTCACTAGTAAGATTATTTGGAGGTAATCTATCCAAAAGAGTTTCTCGTATAGACCTTGCTACTTCTTTTTTATTTTCTAATTTCTTTACATAATCTTGATAAACATCTAATTGTCTTCTAAGTGTTCGGACTTCTCTTGCAAGAGTCATTGCTTTGCCCCTGCTTTCTTTAACCAATTCCTCAAGCCCTTTCATTGCAGATTCTTGGCTTAAAGCATTTGCATTATCAGAACACTCAATTTTAGAATCTCTGTCTCCAAACATTTCAATTTTTGTTTCTCTCAAAATCCTATAATAACTTTCATCCTCATTTGTTAAACCCTCTGCATTTAATTCAGGAAATATCTTATGAAAATCCTCCCAATCTTCTCCTTTTGCCATTTACCAATCAGTAAAAATCCTTTTTTAAAGACAATAACAATCAATAATATATTTTTAATATTATGATAATTCACTAAAATTATCATCCAGAAATATATTTAACCAACTGAAAAAAATCACCAGAACCATAACTTATATTTGAAACAGTTATCTGAACCAAAGCCAGTAGCCACATAAATAATATCCAATTAACTGCTAAAACCCATGTTAAATCATAATCTTTTTTTATCTTTACTTTATAAAAAGTATAAACATTAACCAAAGTTAAATAAATTCCAATCAAAAATAAAAATCTCAGGTCTGAAATTATTCCTCCAAGATTGACCCTTGCTTTATTATAAGCGCTAAGTTTTTTATAATCCTCTAGATTAAACCTTGTAACCCCTAGCTTAGTTACTTGAGGATTAAAAAAATTAGGGATTGTTGATAAAAGGTCTATTTCATAACTGGATTGTATTCCAAACTCTTCTAAAACATCTCTATGCGCTTTTTCGTGAAAATAAGTTGATATTTGAACCAGATAAGGAAGAATAAAAAAAATAGTTATAAATAAGAAGGATGCCACATGAAAAATTCTCCACAAACTATTTTTTAATACTTCATTCATCTCTTTTTCTAATCTAAAAAGAAAATTTAGTTTATAAATATTTGTTAGATGCTGTGTCAAGATGTCATCTTAGCCTATTTCCTCTTCATCTTTGATACAGAGTTAACAATTTTTATTAATAATAAATATCCGAGAGATTTCTGAGCAAGAGCGAGCATTTGCATTTTAGTGATAAGATTAAATAGAGAAATGCAAATGCGAGGAAAAGATTGAATAAGAAGCAAAGTTATAGCTTCAGAAAAAAAAGCTAGTTTGCTTAATATTTTTTTCTCTTTCTGGCAAAATAAAAAATAATTGCAATAATAAATAAAGCAATAACAACTGCAATAACAACCCATATCCAGATTAAATTAGTTTTAGATTCTTGAATAATTCCCGTGTTTGTTTCTCCACTAGAAATAGATTCCGAACCTGTTGCCTCACCAGTCACAGAAGCAGAAGAGTCTGTTTTCTCAAAAATACTTTTTATAGTAAAACTTGCCTTAAGATTTGTTATTGAATTTAATTTAACAATTAAATCATTTTTTCCATTTTCATTAACATCAAAACTCTTTTCATCTCCAATGCTAAAGTCAGCAGATTGAGATTTTGATGCAATAAATAATGTTGCACTTGTTGAGCTTATTTTAGTGAGGGTTATAGTATGATTTTCTCCTGAAACAACAAACCTAATTTTATCTCCACTTCCCAAACTCTGGGTATAACCTTCATTAAATTGGCTTTCTGAAATTGTGTTTGTTTTTCCACTAGCACCTCCTCCGCCTCCTCCTCCAGAAGAACTTGTGCTTCCAGAAGCAGAAGCACCTTTATAAGTTGAAAATTCACAATCAGGAACATTCCAAACACAATTTACAGCATCAATAGGAGCTCCTCCTGCAGCAACAGTTCTATCAACACAATTATTACCGCTATCATCACAATGATACAGAGTATTGCATGTTGTTCCGCTTGCAACAGGAATTTTAATCCTGCAAACTTCTGGATGCAGATTATTAACAATTTTATCTCTTGTTTCTAAAGTTAAACCGACAATTCCTGTCCCTGCATTAGAAATCATACTTCCTGAAGCGCTGATGGTCCTCACTTTATCATTTAGTCCTGTTTTTGTTAAGCTTGCATTTAAAAATTCAATGTAAATGCTTCCATCACTCTTGTATAATTTAACATTAACTTTTCTGCCATTAGTATAATTTGTTTTCATTCCTGCATTAGGTCCGCATTCCTGCCCCTGTATATGTTCATAAACTCCATTTTTATCAACATCATAAGCAACTAACCAATCCGAAGGAGTTTTTATTCTTGTAACAAAATTGCAATAACCGCATTTTTGTGAAGAAACTGGTGTTGTAAAATTTGAACACCTGCTTATAGCACATTTATTATTTGAATCACAAACTTTTATTTTATAATTATAAGTGCTGCCTGCAACCAAAGGCCAGTTTATTGAAACATTATAGCCATTCATTGTTTCAGTTGTTTCATAAATTAAAGCAGTATGCCATAATTTATAATTTCTTACACTTGTGCTTAAAATACCAATATCATAAATATTATTAGTTTTATTCAAGCATTGCGTATCTCCATAACCATATAATTCTAAAGTTCCATTTGTTGGTTTGTTTGTATCATACATGATTAAAGCAGAATCTGGATATTCCTCAATTTTAACTCCTGTTACTAATGGAGTAGAAGTATCTGAATAACTTGCTGCATTTACTCCTGTACCACTGCATTTAGAAGAATACTGGCAATCCCAATCATTGCAGTCAATATTTCCATCATTATCATCATCTATTGAATTAAAGCAGTCTTCTCCCTGAACAAATCCTTTTTTCAAAATATCTTCAAATTTAGAACTATCAGCCCCATAATCAAAAGCACTTTTAATTTCAAAGTCAATCGAGCCAGGAGTAGTCCATCCAGGCCCGGCACTATCACTAGGATTGGTTATATTTCCAGTATTTCCAATTGTTGCAACAAAAATCCTCATATCTTTTGTTGAATCATATAAACTAGGATATTTTGTTAAATCTGTTTTTTTAAACGCAATCATAGGTCCGCCTATTTCAGAACACATTTTCTTTTTCCAAGTGCTGAATTTAATATCAGCTGCTTTCCATGATGAATCATCGCATTTATCTGAATTAAAAGTTTCAACAGCTTTGCTTGTGTTTGAATTCCATTGAGAAGTGTATTTAAACCTGAATTCATAGCCTCCTGCACTGCTATTAGAATCTAATGCGCAATTTCCAGTTGTGCTTCCATCACTATCCAAATATACAATAAAAATAATTGTATCATTTCCAGCCCCTGTTTTTTCTGAACCAAATGTTGTCATTCCTCCTCCTCCAAATCCACCACTAGGACCGCCAACACCTCCACTAGCTTCAGCCATTCCCATCACAAAACTAGAAAGTTTTTCTTTGTTGCATACAGAAGCATTGCTGAAATCTACTACATTACCACCTATTCCATAACTATCCCCCATATCTTTCATTCCAAATCCACATAAGTCCACACTTCTTTGAATTCCTGTTTCAGGACAATTATCCATTCCCAAAGGAACAGGAGCTCCTGATTCCATTCCTTCAAACATATCATTCATTCCTTTTGAATTGCACCAACCAGAAACATACCTGCATTTTCCTGAATAAGTTGCATTAGTACATGAACTAGAACTTAATGAAGAACATTTAGGCTCACATCCTCCCCATGAATTATTAGTGCAAAGATAATTAGAAGTGCAATTAGCTGACCAAGCAGTATTATTCCAGATCTGATAACTTACATTTTGCCAACACTGATCCATGATATTAGTGCAGTATGCTCCAGAACTATCATTTTTAAACCAGCAATTATTTGTTGCATTGCATCCATTAGCAACAGAAGTATATCTCCAACAATCATTCCCCCAATTAATTTCGCATGAAGGGCTAGGATTAACTGTCCATCCGCAACTTACATTAATAATAGATTTATTAGTGCACAAACTTTGGTTTCCATCATATTTAAAGCAATCTCCTCCACCCATTCCACCTCCTCCAGCACCTCCTCCAGATGCAGCAGATCCTCCTGAAAATCCTCCGAATTTAGGATCACACCATCCAGATTGTTTCCAAACACAACCTGCAATAGCCTGGCAATTATCTTGATTATTAGAACTTGTTGAATTCATGCAAGGGGAAGATTCTTCACACCATCCATTTTCTTGTTTCCAGCTGCAACCCATTGATGAACTGCATGTTGCCTGGGTATTAGAACTTGAATTCCAGCAAATAGATTGGCACATTCCTGAATTCCCACTGCTAGTTCCTCCACTGCTATAACTTTGCCAATAACATCTTGCATCTGAATTACAAGTTGAATCTGTTGAATAACTCCAGCATTTATCAGCTTTATTCATACACCATCCTCCTCCTTGAGAAGGGGTGTCCCATATGCAATTGGAATTTAAATTACATGTGGAACTATCACTGTACAACCAACAATTTGCACTCCAATTTACTTCACAATGTGGCTGAGAAAAAGAATCTGTTTTCCACTTGCACCCAGAAACAGCATTGCAGCTGTTTGCTCCTATTGCAGAATAACTCCAGCAATTTTTTGGCTTAAAATCATTATGATCACACCATCCTCCTCCGCTTGAACACCAAGAACTTCCATTTCCAGAACCAGAACACCATGTATCAATAGTCCAGTTGCAACCAGAAGCATTTAAATCTAAACAATTTGTTCTATTTTGCCCCATGCAAACTTCTGCAACACTCCAATTTTTTTCACACCATCCGCTTCCAGTTCCATTTGTCCATTTGCAATTTGTAGTATAATATTGATAACTGATATTTGTAAAATTTCCAGCCCCTTGCCCGCTTACCATATAACTATTATTTAAAAATCGAATCCTATTAGTTGAATAATCCACAGAATAATTTCCAGAACTCATAAAACTGCCTGTATTATTTATTACAATAAAAGAATTACTAACCAACCCAGTTCCTACTGTATTAATATTAAATTCATAGCTATTATTAATATTATTATTGCTAATTCTCGCGAGAGTAATATTTAAGCTTTGATTAATTATTCTTGCTGCTGTTTCACAACTGCTCTGTCCAGAATTATATTTCCAGCACTGGCTTCCTTTAAAATCACACCAGCTTCCCCATTTATCTGTTATCCATTCGCAGCTTGCATTATTGGCATTGCATTTTGCACTTGAATTATGAACAAAACAATCTCCTTCTACAAAACCGCAATAACTGTCTGCAAAACATCCTGCATCAGAACAATCAACTAAACCATTGTTAGTATCGTCAACACCATTCCAGCAAATTTCTACATCTCCTGCAACATTATTAACACAGCTTCCTGTTGAACTTGAACCTTGCCATTTGCAGCTTCCAGTTTGGTTTGCAACAGATGTTCTTCCTATATTAGAGCAATCAGTTTGAGTTTTGCATCTATCACACGCATCTTCACATGTTTTTTCTCCTTTATTAATGCAATAACCTCCAATAAGTGTTGAATTATCTGAAATCCATTTGCATCCTCCTCCTACAGAATTTGCCTTGCTAACTGTGCAAAAATAACTTGGTCTTTTTGTTGTGTCATTATTATTATAATTCCCTTTATAAGTGCAATCTCCGCAATTAGATTCACAATCTCCAGCAATTCCATTTTTAAATTGCGATTTTGCACTGCAATAACCAATTCCATTTGGAGCATTTGTATTTGCTTCAAATTTGCAAGAGCCTGATTTACTTCCTATGCATGCAGTTTCAGCATTTGTTGCATTAACACTAACTCCATTGCTGTCTTTTAATTCGCAGGCAAAACAAGCTTTATCGCAATTATCCTCTTCATCAAATTTATATTCACATCTTCCAGAAGGAAGAGAAATATTTCCTTCGCAATAATTTTCTAATATCCATTTTCCTCCTGCTGCTTCGCAATTCATTTTATTATCAATCATTATAATGCTATTGCTTAAATTGCCAAAAACACTGCTTGCTTTAAACTCACATTTAGTTGTTGCATTATTCCATTTGCAAAGCATATACCAGGGATCCCCTGCTATTTGTTCGCATCGTGTTGAGGTTTTAGCATCTTCGCAAGAATCTTCAGTCTTTTGCTTTATTTGGTCTCTGCAGGAACTTGAAAGTTTATTAGCAGTGCAACTGCTATTTTGCCATGAACAGCAGGAAGACAAAACAGGAATATTGTTGCATAACTGAGAATCATTAATATAACTGCAATTAATTCCATTAAGGCTGATATTTCCTCCATAAGCATTGCTTAATTCAACGCAAGAAATTCCAGTATAATTGCATCCAAGAGTATAATTGCAATTAGTTGCATTCATATCAAAGACATAACATTTTGGATTCCAATCATTTAAGATTGTTGTATTTGTTGTTGTCCCTCCAAAACTTCCTGGTTCATTGCAAGTTCCTCCTGCAAGAGGATTATTCCAGTCTGTATATTGCCACCAGCAATAAAAAGTATCCATGCAGTCTTTTTCAGTTGTTTTGTTTGCACAGCTTGTTGAAGCAATATTTTTGTAACACCATCCATTTGTAACATTCCCTGCAGGATTTCCATTCCATATGCAATTCAGACCATAAATAGTTCCATTATTAATACATGAAGAATTACTTCCACCATTCCAAGAATCCCAAGTCCAGCAATTAATCTCATTACACCAACCAGAAGTTGTGTAGGATTTCCAATTGCAGGAAGTTTGATTTTGACAAGTTGCCTGTGTATTATAATTCCAGCAATCTTGTTTATTACACCAATTTCCATTCCAGCTACAAGATAAATTTATGCTATTATTTACACATGTTGCAGCATCTGTTCCATCCCAAGTATAACAATCAATCTCCTGACAAGAACTATATTTCCATTGGCAATTCAATCCTTTTGTAACAGCAGTATTAGTGCAATCAGTTTGATTATAATATTTCCAGCATCCATTTTGCTCACAATAATTATTCGTAGAACTCCATGTGCAATTTTTCCCATTCCAATCTTTAGCAGCATTGCAAGTTGTATTTGTTGTATAGCTCCAGCAACCTTTTTCATTGCAATTACCCCAATTGCATCCAGTTGCATTTAAACAAGAAGATTGACTTGTATAATTCCAACAATTAACAGAAGTTCCTCCGCTGCTTCCACTATTATAACAATTACCATTCCATTCGCAGCTTAATCCAGCAGTATTATTAACACAAGAGTTAGCACTTGTTCCAGACAAGCTCCAGCAATTTAATTTTTCACACCACCAATTTGTTCCTCCACTTTGCCAGGTACAATTTTTTCCAGGAACATTGGTTGTTGTGCATTCTGTATTAGTATACAAACTCCAGCAGTTTAATTCCTCACACCAGCCAGTTGTGCTCCACGAATCATTTTTCCATTTGCATCCATTTGCAGCAGTGCAGGTTGAAGAAGTTTTGCTCCAGCAATCTGCAGCAAAAACAAAATTTAAATTTAAGACTATTAAAATGAACAAAAACAAATACAAAACAAAATATTTCGTATCTTTCACCATCTTTTTTCAATATATCAAGAAAAAACGAGTATATAAATGTTTTTTTTTCAAAAATTGTCGAATAAAAAACTTATTTCTTAATAATTTTAAGTAAAATTATTCATTCTCTTCATCACTAACACCCTTTGCTCCAACAAAAAAAATGCATTCATTATCAGGAAGGTTAGGACTGTCAATTAATTTTGCAACCCTGCTTCCTTTTTTTCCACGACGGAGATAAAGTCTGAAGGTTGAATTATGAACTACAAAACCATTTGCAATATAATTTTCATTAGCAGGAACAGAAAAATCATAAAATAATTTTTTTGTATTATTTTCAGAAATCTCTATTTTCCTTATTTTCTCAAACCTGAAATCAGAATTTAATAATTTAAAAATAAATTCAATTTTTTGTTTTATCTGCCTATCTTTTATATTAATATTCATCAAAGCTCTAAAAGCATTTTCCAGTTCCTTTCTATTTATCCACTTATAGTCAAAAGGCCTTGATTTAATAATACCTGAAGGATTTAATCCCGCTTCTTTTAATAAATTCCAAAGCTCTTCTCTTTTAATAGGCATCATCTCTTTAGAATAAGTTTTATCATAATGATTAATCCAATTTAACAATTGATTCTGTTTATCAGAAGCACTAAATCCTATTTGCAAATAATTCAAAATATCTCTGTCCCTTATAGAAAGATTAGAAATTTTCTTTTTTCCAATATCAAATCTTAAAAAACTCCTTATTCCTAACCTTAATAAAAATAATTGCAAATATCTTAAAATTTGTTTTTCTTTTTGTGCAATAGTTATTCTTGCTCTATTTTTTTGAATATGGCCCTCTGCATCAACAAAACCCTTTATAAATCCTGCAACAACCTCTTTTTTGCTCTTTCCAATATAACTAAAAATATCTGAAATTATTAATTTAAAAAATTCAGAAATTTCTTTTGAATTTATATTAAGGGTATAGCAATTTTTATTTTTCATTTTAGTTATCTTTCCATTAATCTTAAATATCTTCTTAAAAAAATTATTATAAATTTCCAATACTCCAAATCTTGCATCCCTAAACCTTAACCCGTTTTTCTCAAAGTTTCCATCACCTAAAAAATAGCCAAAAATTCCTGCAAGTTCCGCGCTCATTACTTCAGGTATAATCAAATCTTTATGCTTATAACTGTAAAAAGGGACTAACTCTAATTGCAGTCCAAGGGCAGTGTTTAATTTATTTAAGCCATCAAAAGAAGTAGGATAAGATTGATTCAAAACTCTTCTAAATTGCCTGGGAGTTATTCCTATTTTTTCACATATTTCTTTTCTGCAGAGATTATTTTCATTTAATTTTTCTTTAATCTTCTTAGAATCTTCTTTTGAAATTTTTCCTATTCTTTTAATTCCTAAAGAAGGCAATTTTTGTTCTTCTCCATCAATATCAAGTTTTCCAGCTTGCATTATAAAATCATTTTCTTTCAAATCTTTCGCCTCTTTTTCAACAATATTGAAATTATCTATACAAAAGAATCTATGTAATTTAGAGCATTGAACCTCATTTGTTGTTTTAATCTTATAAACACTATCAGCATTGGGGTTTACAAAAACCAATTCAGAATCCACATTTTCAAATTTTAAATTTTTAAAATTTCCAGAAATTATTTTATCTTGTTTCATATCTTTTATTTCTTTAATGCTTCCATCTCCAAGCTGTACTAAACTGTCTCCAGTCAAACAAGCGTGCCCGACTATATTCCCACCAATTGCAGTTGTTGGATCTCCAAACATCATAGCAGGATTAGCCATTACCTGATTTGTAACATAAACTGCTAAATTATATTGTTCAGCCATTTTCATAAGATTATGCAGATATCTGTTTAATTTCTGTTGTCTATCTGCTAATTGCCCTCGTCCTGAAAATTCAGCTCGAAAATGAGCAGTCAAAGAATCAACTATGACAATTCTAACAGGCTCCCCATTCTTAATTAATTCTCCAACTTTATCAATTAGCAAAATTTGATGGTCACTGTTAAAAGCTCTTGCAACTAAAATATTTTTCAAAACACTTTCAGGATTTGCTCCTTTTGCTTCTGCTATCTGCCTTATTCTTTCAGGACGAAAAGTTCCTTCAGTATCAATAAAAACAGCCTTTCCTTCTGCCCCGCCTTTTTCAACAGGCAATTGAACATTAACAGCAAGAGAAAGCCCAACTTGGGTTTTCCCGCTACCATAAGCGCCAAAACATTCTGTAATTGCTTTTGTTTCAATTCCCTTTCCTCCTAACAGATTATCAAACTCTTTGCTTCCTGTGGTGATTTTAAAAACTTCTTCTCTCTTCTCAGCAAATTCCAATCCATCCTGAAAACCCAAATCAAGCATTTTTCTTGATGCTTGTATTGCTTTTCTAGCAGCAGCTTCTCCTAATCCTGCTGTTTCAGAAAGTTCTTTTGGCCCCATAACAGCTATTCCCATTAAATCATAAATTCCCGCTGCTTCCAGCTTCTCAACCGCAGCAGGCCCTATTCCAGGCAAGTCAGAAAGCTTCATCTCTTCTTTTTCTTCTTTTTTCTTTTTCTTTTTTTCTTCTTCAGCCATAATTATTTCATAATTTATTTATTATGTAAAGAACTCAGCGTTAAAATACCGAGCGTTTTAAGTTCTTTACAGGCAGAAAAATCAGTATTTTTTATCTTCAAGTTAACCGGGAGGGTTAAAACCTGATTTTTCTGGATCTAAATGCTTATATTCAATTCTAGATATTAATTTATCAGATTCTTGAGGCATATATTCATATAATCTCTCATTAACTTTTTGCAGCATATCAGCAACTTCTTGAGAAACAGCACGAATATCTCCAAAAAATTTAACATCATGTTGATATCTTCCAGCACCAACAAAAGTTCTAATTACAATACCGGATTTTTTTCTTCCAAACATATTAATTAAAACAAAGGGTTTCAATTTATAAGCATTACCTAAATCAGTTATATATTTTAGAGGATAAGCTAAAATCTAGGGTTTTATTATTAATTTTATAAAATAAAGTTATGGCTTCTGATATAAAGCAAATAATTCTTCAGCCTAGATATCCCATTTTCATATTAAGGATTAATATTATAACTAACAAACAAAAAAGAATTTTATCATGCAGAATTGCTGATAAAATTTCAAGTCTTTAAATCGCAAACCAAATCAAAAATAAAAAAATATTCAAAAGAACCAGCATATTCAATAAAATATTTTCCAATTTTCCTCCAGTAGTCAAAAAACCCCTAACCCTAAATTTTAAGGGCCATAAAACCCTTATTCCTTGTTTGGTAAAACTATCAGTAATTAAATGCAGAGAATACCCGATTAAAAATGGAAATGCAATTAAAGGATAATATCTGTTTAAAATAAAAAATAAAATTAAAACAAAGGTAAAAGTGTGCATTATCCCTCTATGCTTGATAAAAAACTGAAAAGGCCTAAAAAGAATATTTTTTCCAAACTTGGAGCAGCTGCTGTCCAAATCAGGAATAATTGTTCCTAAAAAAACTAATCCTAAAAAAACTATTTTATTATCCACATAAGGCAATATTATTATGATTAAAAGAACTGCAAACATCAGGTGGGTTTTTAATAGCATATAAATCAATAAGAAAAATGATTAAAAAGCATTTATTGAAACTGTATAATGGCAAAAAAGATATTAACTATTCAATTTTGGAATCTTCGATTTTTCATTTCATAACTCTTGCTCTCACAACAAAACCTATCCACTTAAAAAAACGAATTTATGAGTTTTAATAGAACCATTGACATTAAAAAAAAATTATTTTCATTGCTCAATTCTCTATACCATTCACTTCTTATCCTGCTAAAATTTTGAATAAAAAAAATATTTATTAAAGATACTAATAAAATTAACAAAAAAGTTAAATTACTTCTCCAGTTCATCAATCAGGTTATCCAAATCAACTTCCCCAACATCTGAAATAAAAAATTCATTGTTATTATACATATTATTCTTTCTTACCTGCCCTGTCAAAACCATCTCCTTTCCAAGCAGCTCTTTTTTTCTTCCTGAAAATAATTCTGGAACTTCCAGCTCTTCTTTTGGAACTAATTTCTCAATCTGGTCTGAAAAAATAACAGCCCTTATGGAATCACTGCCATCGTCAATAACAAAGCTTAATAATACCCTTCTTTCAGGAACAACTCTTCCATGCCCTAAACATTCTCCGATTTCATTCACTTTTTTCCTGCATTGAGGGCATACTTGAAAGAATCTTGGTTCAAACATCTGAACAATAAAAGCTCTGGTGGAAACTTTTTCACCAGGACTGAATTGATTTATAGCTTTCTTGAAAAACGACTGGCTGACAACAGGATTTTCAATTAATTTATTTGAAATTTTTATTTCAGAAAAAGAAGTTAAATGCAATTCATTATTTCTTAAATTAGCATTGTTTATTTCAATAACACATTCATTAAAAATCTGCCCGTTTGCAATCAAATCAATGTGATTTTCATCCCATAAAACAGTTCTTATGTTGCTGGTTTCATCTGCAAGAATAAAAGTTCCTATTCTTCCGCTTCTGCCGTTTTTATTGTATTCTTTGACAGGAAACAGATTAATAACCTTTCCAACTAAATTAATTTTTCTCATTCCCGGAACTATCTGTGAAATCTTTATTATTTGTTTGTCAAAATTTATATTAAGTTCTGCTGCAACAACCTGGGCAGCACCTTCCTTGCTTATTAATCCGGCAAGCTTCGCTTGTTTTGCTTCAATTCTTCTCTCAATATCTTCATTGGAAAGCCCTGAATTCTTTGAAATAAAATCAACCAACTGATGATAATTATCACTCATTTTTTAATTCCAAATTTTTTATAACAATTTCATAATTTCTGTATTTATAAGAATTATGGTAGTGATTATTTATAAAATAAATTCAAAACCTTTATAACTTCAAAATTGCTCAGAAAATTTTGAATGGGATAAAGATTTGCATTTGTAGTATACCAATATTATTGCACCCCTATTTACAAAGGTATCTAACGTATATTCTAGAGTGTAATTATTCCAAAGAAGAAGCTTTATGCTTTCTC
>JAGVWU010000020.1 GCA_018304145.1 Candidatus Pacearchaeota archaeon
AATATTACATATATTACTAATCCTGTCACTGGTTTGCCAGAGAGACAATTTGCGACAGCACCGAGAGAGATATTGACCCCGCAGCAAGCTGCATTTGCTAAATTAAGTCCTGCTGAACAGAAAGAGGCACTTCTAAAACCAGAAGTAGAGATAAAACTTCCA
This sequence comes from Candidatus Pacearchaeota archaeon, assembly GCA_018304145.1. Classification (GTDB taxonomy): domain Archaea; phylum Nanobdellota; class Nanobdellia; order Pacearchaeales; family GW2011-AR1; genus ARS1285. The sequence continues at coordinate 163 of JAGVWU010000020.1, forward strand.
TCTCCTGCTGAACGAAAAGAATTAACTGAAGCTGGTAAATGGCAGAATTTATTACAGAGTTATAAAGCCTCTTATGATGCCGTTAAATCATCAATAGGGCCTGTATATGGCAGAGCAAAATATTTACAATATATCCATGCCGGAGGTAAGGGTTTATCGAGACAGGAAATGGCTTTCTTTGCAAATGAAGCGGTAATAAAAAATAGAATAATTCAATTAATCACCGGTGCTGCAGTAGGAGTTGAGATTAGTGATTGCACTACATTGGATACTGCTAATCAGTATTATTTCTTGAATCAATCAATATCCAATGATACAATCACAACAGACTGCATAATTATTTCTGCGCAGAACATTACTTTTGACTGCGATGGATTTAGCATTTCATCAACGCAGAATTTCACAGGAGTTTATTCTGCTCAGTTTAATACAACTGTGAAGAACTGCAATATAAGTATGGGAACGTCCACAACTACTGATGCAAATGCCCAATCAATAGGTATTGAGATAATAGATGCAGGAGATAATTCAAATATAATTAATAATACTATAATTGGAGGTGGGATGAATACTGGAATATGGATTGGAAGCGAGAATACAAATATATCTGATAATCTTGCTGATGTAAGCAGTGGTGTTGGGGGTGATGCAATTTATCTAGAAACAGCAAGCAATAATAATTTATACAGAAATAATGGGACATCAAATAATAGTTTTGGAATTTATCTTTTAACTTCTAATAATAATACTTTAACCTCTAACACAGGAATAAGCAATTCAAGTGATGGGATTAAGTTAAGAACATCTTTAAACAATACTTTAACTTCAAATACAGGGATAAGTTATTTTGGAGGTGTTGGAATTAGTTTAATAATATCTTCAGATAATAATACTTTAATCAATAATACAGGAACAAGCAATACAGGTCAAGGTATTCAAATTTCTAACTCACGATACAATAATATTATAAATAGTACAGGTTCAAGCAATACAAGTTATGGAATTTATTTAAATATAGCCAATAATAATAATTTAATGTCAAGCACAGGGGCAAGCAATATAGAGGCTGGAATAACTTTTCTATTATCTTTAAATAATATTCTTACAAATATAACTGCTATTGGTTATTTAACTAGTGACAATAGCAGGGGAATTACATTAAGAAATTCAAGTAATAATGTAATAGTGGATTGCATAAATATTTCTGGAGTGAGTAATGATATTTTTTCATATAATTTAACTTCTGGTGCAAGCACTAACAATACATTTATTAATTGTTCTTATAGAACAACAGGAGCTTATGAAAGTATAGCTGCAGGAAACACTTTAATCAGAAAATGGCATTACAGAGCTTATGTAAATGATTCATCTGGAACTGCGGTTCCAAATGCAAATGTAACTGCGTACAATGTTACTGGGACTATGGAGTTTGGGGGGCTGATGACAAATAGTTCAGGATGGACAAACATTACTACTATTACTGAATATGTTAATAGCGGAGGAACAAGAAGCTATTATAATAATTATACGATTAATGCAACAAAGACAGGATATAATACTGGAAGCAAGATTTACAATGTTACAGCAAGCACAAATAATCTTGAGCATAATGTTAATGTTTCCCTTTCTAGCGGAAGCATTTCAAACTGTGGAACACTTTCAAGTGCAGGAACAACTTATACACTAGTTGATAATATATCTAATGATACAATCAGCGGAACTCATTGCATAAATATTGCAGCGGCAAATATAACTTTTGATTGTGATGGCTATTCAATAAACTCAACACAAGCTTCTAAAAACGGGATTTATTCAAATCAGCTTGATACAACAATTAAGAACTGCAATGTGAAAATGACAGGAACAGGTTCAGATGCCATAGAGTTTGATACTGCAACCAATGGACTAATTTCAAATACAACTGCAATAGCAGTGGGAAATGGTTATGGAATCTATTTGTTATCAAGTTTGAATATCAGTGTAATAAACAGCACAGGAACAGGCAATTCAAATTATGGGATTTATGTTAGTTCTTCAAATAATAATACCCTAATTTCAGTCAATATAACCTCAGGTAATAACTATGGTTTTACATTTTATAATTCTAATGGAAATTTAATTGAGGATTTGATTTCAATCTCTACAAGTCAAGAAAGGGCTATTTATTTGACTGGTTCAAAAAATAATTTATTTAGAAATTGTAATCTTTCCTCTCTTTTTGCGGATATTCAAATTGAAGCAACTTCAACTAATAATACTGCAGTTAATTGCAGTTATACCCTTTCATCTGAAAGTGTTGCTGCTGGTTCATCTTTAATCAGAAAATGGTACTATCGCGCGTATGTAAATGATTCATCTGGAACTGCGGTTCCAAATGCAAATGTAACTGCGTATAATGTTACTGGAGATGTTGAATTTGATTCACTTATGACAAATTCTTCTGGATGGACAAACATTACTACTATTACTGAATATGTTAATAGTGGGGGGACTCGAACGTATTATAATAATTATAGTATTAATGTGACTGCAACAGGTTATACAAATGCAGCAAAAAGCGAGAACATAACTATACTGACAAATCAGTTAAGCGATGTTTTAACAAACAATTTGCTTGCAACTTCTGTTATAAATTGCGGGACATTATCAACTGCAAATACAACTTATAATATGCTTAATAGTATTTCAAATGATACAATCACAACAGACTGCATAATCATTTCAGCACAAAACATCACTTTTGACTGTGATGGCTATTCAATTTCATCTACGCAGAATTATTCAGGAGTTTATTCTAACCAATTTAATACAACTGTGAAGAACTGCAATATAAGTATGGGGAGCGGTGGAAATGCAAATGCAATAGGAATTGAAATGACAGATGCAGCTGATTATTCTTCTGTAATTAATAATACTATAATTGGCGGAATGGATTATGGAATAAGTTTTTCTCCTAGTGCTAATGGACCTGAAAATTCCCTTATAGAGAATAATACAATTAATGTCAGTGTTATTGGTGTTGCAACAACTGGAATTTATTTAAGAACAAGTTCAAACAATACTTTAAGAGGAAATAATGCAACAACTTTAGCTGAATATGGAATTTTACTTGGTACATTTTCAAATAATAATATTTTAATCAATAATACAGGAACAAGCAATTCAAGTGTTGGAATTTATCTTTCTTCATCTTCAAATAATATTTTAACCTCAAACACAGGTTCAAGCAATTCAAATTATGGAATTTGGATGGATACATCTTCTAATAATACTTTAACTTCCAACACAGCAACAAGCAATACAAACTATGCAATTTATCTTTATTCATCTTCAAACAATACTTTAACCTCTAACACAGGAACAAGTAATACAAGTTATGGAATTTATCTCTTATCAAATTCAAACAATAATATAATTAAAAATCAAATTGCAATAGGAAATTCTTCTGGAGGTTATGGCATTGCATTTAGAAATTCAAATAATACAATTATTCAGGATTGTATTAATATAACTGGATTTAGCGGAGATGTTTTATATAATGTAGTTGCAGAAATAAGCTCAAATAATACTTTTATCAATTGCACTTACAGAACAACAGGAACAAATGAAAGTGTTGCTGCTGGTTCTTCTTTAATCAGAAAATGGTATTATCGCGCGTATGTAAATGATTCATCTGGAACTGCGGTTCCAAATGCAAATGTAACTGCGTACAATGTTACTGGGACTATAGAGTTTGGGGGGCTGATGACAAATAGTTCAGGATGGACAAACATAACTGAAATAACTGAATATGTTAATAGTGGGGGGACACGAACGTATTATAATAATTATAGTATTAATACAAGCCATAGTGCTTATACAACAGGAACAAAAACTTATAATGTTTCTGCAAGCTTGAATAACTTAAATGATATAACTACATTAACTGATAGTGTAATTCCTGCTGTTTATTTAATAAGCCCTGCAAATAATACCTTTTCTTCAAGTGCTGCTCAATATTTTATTGCTAATTTTACAGACAATAATGCATTGAAAAATGCAACTCTTTATATCTGGAATTCAACTGACTCTGTTATTAATAATACTGAAAATCAGACAATTACAGGAACTTCTAATTCATCTAATATAACTATTGTATTGCCTTATAATAATAATTTCAAATGGAATTATTATTTATGCGATAATAATGGGAATTGCGTCTGGAATAACACTAATTTTACAATTACATTTGATAATATTGCTCCTGTTATTAATATAACTTATCCTTTGAACATAACTTATAATTCCAATATATCCTCTATTAATTATACTATTATTGATGTAAATCCTTTGAGATGCTGGTATTCAAATTCTTCAGGAATATGGAACTCTTCTTCTGTTGCTGCTGGAAATAATTTTACAAATGTAATTACAAAAGAAGGAAGCAATAATTTTAATGTTTATTGCAATGATTCTGCCAATAATTTTAATTCAACCATCATTAATTTCAGCATAAATACAATTTTTCCGAGTTTTTCAAATTATTGGGATAATAATGCGAGTATTTTTTCAGGAGGGACAGAGCTGGCATTATTTAATGTAAGTGTTCAAAATGCAAATGGCAGTGTCTGGCTTTCTATTAATGGAGCTGATTATTATGCATCTAATTTAACATTAAATGATTATAATGTAAGTGTTTTTGGATTATTAAATGGGACTTATGTTTATAACTGGTCAGCTTATGGAAATGGAAGCTTGCCAGGATTAAACACCTCTATTAATAGATATTATAGTGTAAATGCAACTGCTGATTATGAAGTTGTTAATTGCAAGCAATTAACAACTGCTAATTCAAATTACAGCTTAATTCAGAATATAAATAACAACACAATCACAACAGATTGCATTATTATTTCTGGCCAGAACATTACTCTTGATTGTGCAGGATATTCAATAACTTCTGTTAAGAATTATTCAGGAGTTTATTCTAACCAATTTAATACAACTGTGAAGAACTGCAATATAAGCATGGGTGGAGGAGATGCTGTAAATGCAGAAGCAATCGGAATTGAATTTGTTGATTCTAATTATTCAAAAATCATGAATAACACTTTAAGCGGAAGTGTTTATGGACTTGTTGCAAATAATTCCCTAATCAGCGACTCAAATATTTCTTTAAATGATAATATTTCTGTTTTTAGAAACAGCTATTTCATTAATGTCAGCTATAATATTTCAAAAGAAAGTGTTGCAGGTGCAGGCAATACTCTTATCAGAAAATGGTATTATCGTGCAAATGTAACTGATACATTGAATAATTCAATTTTGAATGCAAATATATCTGCATTTAATTTATCAAATAATCTTGAGTTTTCCATGCTGACTGCATCGACTGGACTTACAAATATAACAACAATTACTGAATATGTCAATAGCGGAGGAACAAGAAGCTATTACAGCAATTATACAATAAATGCAACCAAGGCAGGTTATGCAACTATTTCAAATACAACATATAATGTCAGCATTGAATTAAATAATATTAATCATGAATTCCATTTTTCTGCAAATTCTTCTGCAACTGATAACTGCGCTAATCTTACTGCTTCTGGAGTCTGGACTTTATCTGGAAATGTTGTGCAGGACCAGGATTTAGACTGCATGGTTATCAGCGCACCAAATGTAATGCTAAATTGCAATGGATATAGTATTTTTTCTGTTTATAACAAAAGTGGAGTTTATTCTAATAAATATAACACAACAGTTAAAAATTGCAATATAAGCATGGGGGGAACTTCTGGAACTAATAGTAATGCAATTGGAATAGAATATTCTACAAATGCAAATAATGGAACAATTTATAATAATACTGTAACAATGATTGTAGGTTCTGGAATTTACTTATCTTCTGCATCAGGAAATAATATATCCTCAAATAAATTTACAAGCATTTCTTTATATGGAATTCTGCTTTCTTCATCTTCAAACAGTAATATTTTAACCTCTAACACAGGAACAAGCAATTCAAGTTATGCAATTCTTCTTGATTCCTCTTCAAACAATACTTTAATATCTAACAATGCAACAAGCAATTCAAGTAATGGAATTCTGCTTTCTTCATCTTCAAACAATACTTTAACCTCTAACAATGTAATAAGCACTTCAGGAAATGCAATGAGATTAAGTACAGCTTTAAACAATAACCTAACTTCTAACATAGTAACAAGCAACTCAAGTTATGCAATTCTTCTTGATTTATCTTCAAACAGTAATATTTTAACATTTAATACAGGAACAAGCAATTCAGATTATGGAATTTATCTTACTTCAGCTTCAAATAATACTTTAACTTCTAATACAGGAACAAGCAACTCAAGTTATGGAATTTATCTCTTATCAAATTCAAACAATAATATATTAACAAATAATACAGCTAGTAGCAATTCAAATTATGTTCTCTTTATAAGAGATTCAATGAATAATAATATAATAAATCAAAATTCAACTGGATATTCTACAGGAAGCAGAGGAATTGTATTTCTTAATGGGAGTAATAATTTAATTCAAGATTGTATTAATGTAACTGGTTTTTCAGGAGATGTCTTATATGTTACAACAACTTCTGTTAATAACACTTTTATTAATTGTTCTTATAGAATAACTGGAAACAATGAAACAGTCATGGCAGGGGGGAGTTTAATCAGGAAATGGTGGTATCGCGCATATGTAAATGATACAAACGGAAATCCAATTTTAAGTGCAAATGTATCTGCATTTAATTTATCAAATAATCTTGAGTTTTCTATGCTGACTGCATCAACAGGATTTACAGATACAACTTCAATCACTGAATATATTAATAGCGGAGGAACAAGAAGCTATTATAATAATTATACGATTAATGCAACTCGTTCTGGTTATAGTGCAATAAACAGAGGTGGGGCTTATAATATAACCCAATTAACAAATATAATAAATGACAGCTTCATATTTAATGTAATATCTGGAATAAACGGGACAAGCCTGGGATTAACAACTAAAAAGATTTATGTTAATTATAATGAAAATGTTAATCTGACTTTGAATATTTTAAGCTCAAGCCACTCGCTTCCTATTAGCCTGGCATGGGCTGCTATTACAACTCCTAATGGTGTTAATGTAAATGTAAGCATGAATAATAACAGCGGTGAAGTCTGGAATGGAACTTATACAAATACAGGACTGCTTGGAGATTATCCTGTGGTATACTGGGCAAATCTCAGCGATGGAAGCAATTTAATTTACGGGCCAAATATTCAAAGCAATTTTTCAATTCAGAATACCACAATCAGGATAAGCTCTGTTGCTAGCGCAAATACATCAGACACAATTAATGTTCAGGGGCTGATAAGAAGAACAAATGGAACTGACTACTGGAATATTGTGAATAATTTATTTTTAATGAAATTAAATAATGTTACTGTAAGTTCAAATACTTATAATCATTCTAATTTTACTGCAAACGGATATAGCGGAACAAATGTCAATGCAAGTTCAATTGTGCAATTAAACTTAAGCAATATTGGAAATGTTACAACTTATAGTGATGATTATTCAACTACAAAACACACTAGTGAAAGTTACCAGTACAATCAGAGCAATCCTGGATATGATGGGACAAGAGGAGTTATATTCTCATACAATCATCTTTCTGGAAACGCAATTGGAAACATAACATATAAATTCAATGCAATTGCAAAATTCTTTAATGCAAGTGTTTTTGCATATACAGGAGGAAGCGAAACATCAGGAGGGGCAAACACTTCTATGCATTATAGTTTGGACGGGACAACTTTCATTATACTTAATTCAACAACTTCAAACAATGCAGTGATTTCAGGAAATGTTCCTGTTAATAATTATAATAGCTTTTATATAAGGTTATTTTCGAACACAAATTCCCTGAGTGTTGAAACTCCTGTAACTAGCCTGATTGTGAATTATACTCAATGGGAATATCCTTCAAGCGGAAATTATATTTCTCCAAACATAACTCTTCCTAATGTAACTTATACTTTATTAAAATGGGGCAGGATATTGAATGGTGGAGAAATAAAAATACAATTAAGAGAAAGTGAGGATGGAGTGACCTGGGATTCATGGAGCAATAATTACACAAATTATTTAACAAACGATATTTCATCTTTTACAAAACAATACCTTCAATACAGGGCATGGTTTTCAACTTCAAATTTATCATTAACTCCTGTGCTAAATGATGTTCAAATTTTGTATTTTAATGCTTCGACAAATTCAACAGGAGGATATAATTATAATATTACAATACCGACAAATTCCCTTGGACCTTTGCCTTTAGAAGTTTCAATTGTCCAGAATTCTGAGACAGGAATTATTGGGCTTAATGTTACTAATATAACTATCTGGGCAAGAACTGCTCCTCAATACTATACTGCATTTAATTATACTGGAAGTGCTGCTAATTATTCTGTTTATGTAAATTTTACAAGAAGTGATACTGGAGATTTGGTAAATGGGACAATAAATGTCAGCATCAGCAATAGTACTGGAAACTGGTCAAGGCAGTGTTCAGGAAGCCAATGTGCTGCATCTTGGATTATTCCAGGAAATTTAGCATACGGAAATTACACAGTCAATATAAGCACTTGGAATGAAAGCTCTTATTATGTTAATTCCTCTTCTGGTTATTATGTTTATTTGGAAGAAAAAAATACAACAGGAACATTATATGTTGAAAATAAGACTATAGTTGATTACAATCCATCGCAAGTTTATAATTTTTACTGGAATGCAACTTTAAATAATACCGGGAGAGCAAGCATGAATAATGTTTATGTCTGGGCTGCGGATAAGAATGCTAATATAAAAAATGTAACTGAAATAACGCCATGCACAAAAATTTATCCTAATCAATCATGCAATGTTTTGATGCTTATAACTGTTCACTCTGGAGCAAGTTCAGGAGACAAGTATATAACATGGAGAGCTAATTGGAGTGATAATGATGGAGGGGTTGCAGGAGGGGGAAATTATCTGCAATATATAAGTTATGTAATAATTTCCTCAAATGCAAATATCAGCCTTTCAAATTATAGCATAAACAAGACATTGCAGCATGGAACTTCAGGCAGTGTTGGTTTTAGTATAAATTCTATTGGAACTGACAGTGTTGTGTATATTAATACTTCATTAATCTCTGGTGGTTTGCCAAGCTCATGGCTGTCAATAAGCCCTAACTGGACAGACAGCTTGTCAGGAGGAACAAGCCAGAGCACAACTTTGAGCATAAATGTTCCTAATCAAACTTCTCATGGAAATTATTCTGGGATAATAAATGTAAGTTCGTCTAATGGGGGTGAAAGATATTTAAATTTAACAATTAATGTTCCTGAAAATTATTCCTGGTATATATCTCCTTCAAATAATTTAACTTATAACAGGACTTTTGGCTTGAATACAGCTGGAGAAATTGGAAATTATACAATTTTTAATCTTGGAAATATGAATATAAGCTTTAACATAAGCTATTCTCCTGGAAGAACAACTGACTATAGTGTGAAACCTGGGTTATTTTCAGTAAATAATGCAGGAGGAACAAATCCAACAAGATTAAATGTTTCAAAAGGAGGAAATTCAACAATAAGCTTGTATCAGAATTCCTGGGCAAGTTCTATTGATGATGTTGGATTAAATGTAAAAGTATATAATGAATCAGGAGTTCCAAATACTTTGAATTTCCAGGAAGCATTTTCAATAACTGAATCTGTTCCCAATATAACATATATATGGTTTATTTTAGACAATGTTTATGGAAACAAGGCAGAATTAAATAAGAATGTGACAATAAAATTAAGAGCTATTGATGATGTTAATGTAAATGAAACTGCAACAACAATAAATGTAACTTATTCAAGCACAACTGTTGTTTTGAATGCAACAAGCTTATGCGAAGGAACAAGCGGGGAATGTGTTGGAACAAGCGGAGCAAGAACTGTTGCTAATTTCAGCGCTAATTTCACTCCAAGTTCTACTGGAACCCACACTGTCAAGGCAGTTGTCTATGACACCAAATCCGGAGGGGGGCAAATATTTGTTTCATCAACATATACATTCACTTCATATGGAACAACAACTTTGGCATTAGTGCAGAATGTATCTTCGTATACAATAAGAGATATTGATTTAACTCATGGAAAAACTTTTTACATAAATTACAGCGTTAATAATACTGGAGAGGTTTATGCATATTCTCCTATCCTGAATTTTTCTGGAAATGCCAGCATTAATGCAACTAATTATTCATTTTCTGATTTAGCTTCTGGTGCAAATACAAGCTTTGTTTCACAAATAAACGTAAGTGCTTTTACAATTCCAGGAGAGTATAATTTAACAGGAACTTTAAGATGGACAAATCCAAGCACAAGCTATTCAACAACAACTGCAATTTTAAGCATAAATATTCTCTCAAATAAATCTTTTGTTTACAGCCCTGAAAGCTTAAGCTTAGGTGTTAATTCTGGAAGCCAGAATTCAACAATATTAACAATAAACAATACTGGCAACGATTTGTTAACTGGAATAAATTTAAGCTGTTATTCACAGGCATTGTGCACAAGCTTCACTTTGAGCTATAATGAAACTAATTTTAATATAAGCGCTAATAATTCAAAACAGGTGAATATAACTTTAACAGTTCCAGCTGGTTTGTCAGGCGGAGTTTATACAGGAGTTATAAATATTTCTGAAAGAAATATTTCAAGAACCATAGAAATATCTTCGACTGTTCCTTCAACTTATTCATTTTCAGTTTCTCCAATTTCTGTAAATTCAACAAAAGCAATTTCACAGGCAGGGGCTTTAGAGGAAATAACAATAAGCAATACTGGAAACATGAATATAACTTTAAATTTAAACAGCACAAATTCCTCTATAATACAGCCGAATATGAGTTCATTATTGGTTCCTGTTTTAACAAACAAAACTTTTATTATAAATTATACAACTCCTGCATCAGAAGGAAGTTACCTGGAAAAAATAATGATTGCAAATTCATCGGCAACAATAAATCAGATAAATGTAACTGTTAATTTAACTGCAACAAGAATAAATATAACTATTTTATACCCGACATCAGCTTTAAGCATAACTAATGTAACAGCAGGAAAAACTATAGAAATTCATGCAAATGTGAGTTATGGAAATGAAATAATAACCTCAAATTCAAGTTTCACATCAACAATAGGAGGAAGCTCTTGTTCAAATATAAATTACAGCTTTGTTTCTGCATTAGGATATTGGAATTTAACCTGCTCAGCTCCTTCACTGACAAATGGGATAACTTATAACCTGACACTGATTTTAAATCATGATACTTATGGGCAGATTAGCCAAATCTCTTCAAATTCAATAATTTACAGAGATACAATGTTTCCAAGCTTTAATTTTACAAGAAATCATATAAATAAAGGAGGAAATATAAATATTTCCATTAATATAAGCGATAATGTTAATATTGATAGTGTTTCAGCTGTGTTAACTTATCCTAATTCATCTGTTATAAATTTAAGCCTTATTTTATCAAATGGATTTTATATAAACACAAGCTTAGTTTTAAATGATTTTGGAGAGCATCTAATAAACATAAGTGCAAATGACACAACTGGAAATTTTAATTCAACATTAGAATGGTTTGAAGTTTATGACAGATATATATGGAATATAAAATTACTGGACTATAACTTTCAGGCAGTTAGCGGAGTGATTATTAATTTAACAAGAGTTAATTTAACAACTAATCTGCTTTCAAATACAACCAACTCATCAGGAGAAGCAAGTTTTTATGTAAATAAAAGAGCTTATGATATTCATGCCTTATTAAACACAGAGGAGGTTATTGTAAAAAATGTCAATTTTAGCAATGTTTCTATTTCCGGAATAAACTTTAATCTGCACAGGATTGCCAGCGATGAATTAGCAGAAACAGTTGAATTGCATAAAACATTTCAGGGAGTTGCTTCTAATTCAACTAATTTAAGCAACAATAATATTGCTGTTATTTTTAATTATTCTGGCTTGAGTTATGATAATGTAAATGAACTGGAAATTGTAAAATGCGCTAATTGGAATTATAGCAACAGAAACTGCATTGGAAGCTGGAGTGTTATATCAAGTTCTATAAACAGGGATACAAAGCAGGTTAGCGGAAATTCAACTGGTTTCAGTTCTTATTTTTTGTCAGAGGATAAATGCGGAAACGGTGTTTGCGAATCAAATTATGGAGAGACAACCTTAACTTGCTCTGTTGATTGCACAACTTCAACTACAACTGTTGTTTCAGGAGGAGGGGGAGGCGGAGGAGTGACAATAAAGCAAAATGTCAGCTTAGAAGGACTGGAAAACCTGATAAAAAATCTTGTGAATCTTGAAGGAGTGAAAGTAGAGACAACTTCTATTTACAAAGAGATGTTTGCAGGAGAAACTACAACAGTTAGAATAAAACTTTCAAATACACTTACAAGTTCAGCTAAAATTTCCCTAAGTGTTGACGGAGATGTCAGCGGAATGGTTTTCATTGAGCTAACTGACGTGACTTTAAAAGCAGGAGAATCCAGAAGTGTTTTAATAAAAATTGTAAGCCCAAAAATAATAGAACTAGGAAATTATGAAGGGGATTTAGTGTTAAAGTCAGGGAAAACTGAGGCAAAAATTCCTGTAACTGTAAGAATAATTTCCCCTGAAGGGAAATTGCTGGATGTAAAAATACAGCCTTTGATGGAAACTATTGCTCCTGGAGAGGTTTTGAAAATACAGACTGATTTAATTAATTTAGGGAAAACTTCAAAAGTTGATGTTCAGTTTGATTTGCAGTTAGTGGACATCAATACAGGAGAGGTTATAACAAGAAGAGAAGAGGCATTTGCAATTGAGACAAAAATTTCAACTATAAAAAATCTGACTATTCCTGAATATATGGAAACAGGAAAATATATGATAAAAGGAACTGCTTATTATTCAAATGTAGAGCAGGAAAATATGCAGGCGACTTCAATTGCCTATATTAAAGTGCAGTATCCATTATTCAGCATAAAATTTTTAGGAGTGCCTTTATGGTCCTATGCAATAATCTTGGGAGCAATAGCATTTTTTATTTCAGCATATTTTTACATGATATTCATAGGATACAGAAAAAAGAGATTCAAAATTTCAGTTGATGTGTCAAAGCTTCCCCAGCCAAGCGCTCATTCTGCATTTATTGGAAAAGTAGCTGAAACAGGAATAAGGAGCTTTATTGATTTGAATAAACTGCAGATGCATACTTTAGTTGCAGGAGCAACAGGGGGAGGAAAAACAGTAACTGCCCAGGATATTGTTGAATCTGCATTGCTTCACAATAAAAGCGTAATTGTGTTTGACCCTACTGCACAATGGACAGGATTTTTAAGAAAATGCGATGACAAGTCAATGCTAAAAAGATACCAGTATTTTGACATGAAGGTAAATGATTCCAGAGGATTCAACGGAATAATAAAAACAATAAGAAATCCTTACGAGCTTATCAATATTGACAAATATGTCGGAAAAAAAGGAGAGATAGTCATCTTTAATATAAGCAATCTGACTCCAAAAGAAATTGAGATGGTTGTTGCAAGCACAATACAGCAGATTTTCAAGTCAAATCCAGAGGAGTCAAAAGAATTAAAGACTTTGATTGTTTATGACGAAGTGCACAGATTATTGCCTAAATTCGGAGGAAGCGGCGAGGGTTTCGTACAGCTTGAAAGAGGAGTAAGAGAATTCAGAAAATGGGGAATTGGCCTGGTTTTGATTTCGCAGGTATTAAGTGATTTTGTCGGAGAAATAAAAGCAAACATAGGAACAGAAATGCAAATGGGAACAAAATATGAAGGTGATTTGGAAAGAATCAATATGAAATATGGAGAAGATGTTTTAAAATCTGTTGTCAAAGCTCCTATAGGAACTGGAATGGTTGTAAATTCTGAATATAATTATGGAAAGCCTTATTTTATTTCTTTCAGGCCTTTATTGCACAGCACAAAAAGGCTTTCAAATGAAGAGCTTAAAAAATATGAAGAGTATTTTGAAATAGTCGAGGATTTGGAATACCAGGCAGAAAAAATAAAAGAGAAAGGGGTTGATGTGCTTGATATTGAATTGGAAATAAAGCTTGCAAAAGGAAAAGTAAAAGAAGGGCAGTTTCAGATGGCTGATATGTATCTTGAAACTCTGAAGCCTTCAATTGAAGAATATTGGAAAAATTTAGGGAAAACTCCAGAGCATCTTGTTAAAGAGAAAATATCAAGGACTGAAGTTGAAAGGGGAATACTGAAAGCAAAAGAAGAAAGAAAAAAATTTATAAAAGAAAATCCCGAGAAAGAGCTGTCATTTGCAGAAAAATTAAAGGAATTAAAAAAAGAGTCAGAAGACAAAAAAAGAAAGGGAAAAGATGCCTCAAAAATAGAAATGAAAATAAATGATTTGGAAGCAAGGCTAAAGCCTTTTAATGGAAAAGTGAATGAAAAAGATGCCCAGGGAATAAATGAAGAGATTGAAGGGCTGAAAAAAGAATTAAATAAACTTTAGGAAAATGAGAAATAAAATAGAAAACTATTTAAGGACTAATTATGTATGATGATTATATACCCCCCAGGATTGCACTGCAAACCTGGGATTTTATTTTTAGATAGTTTTATTAGATTTTTTCATATTAGAAATTGTTACTACTAAGATTTTATAAAAAGCTGAAAAAGAAATTAAGCAAAATTTAAAAAAGGCATATACTTAGAAAATTCATGAAAAGGGGAGTATTATATTTATTTTTTTTATTTGCGATAATAATATTTTCAAGCATAATATTCAGCAATGCCCAGAATTCGCAAAACGAATACTGGGTATTTCCATCAGAAGAAGAAAAAGCATCTGCAGAAGAAGAAAGCCAGAAAAATTTGATGGATTATTTTGAAAATTTTTTCAAGCAGGATGAAGAACAGAAAGCTTTAGAAAACCGGAGTTATCGAGGGGATTCTTATAATGAGAGTTCAGAAGTTTCCAATGCAAGCATGGAATCAGAAAGGGGCAGGCATAAAAGATATATTATTAAATTTAGAAACCAGAGCATTGCTGAAAAGAAAAAAGCATTAAGCGATGAGATAGAGAATCTTAAAAAAGAGAGAGAAAAACAGGAAAAAAATAAATTTTCTGTTCAATCAGGAAATCTGGATTCTGAAATAAGCGAGAAGGAAAAAGAAAGAAATAAAATTATTTCCAGTTATAAAGAAGAATTAAAAAAAGAGCATGATGTTGCCTTGCTGGATTTGGAAAATAAATTAAATGGAAAATTAAGCCCGGAAATTTTCAAGTCCTTTTTCCCTATTTTATTCAAATCCAGGGGATTAGTGGGATTTGATATTTTTGTTAAAGAAATAGAGCCTGAAGATGAATTTTATAACGGCAGCAGCAATATACTTATACTTTCTAAAGAAAATTTTTTCAGATTAGTGAAATTTCTTAATCCTGCTTTTTTCAAAAAGCCTTCAGCATTGACAGGGTTTGATGTTCTTCAGGAAAATGCAGAGGAAATTAAAATTGAAAAGGAGTTTTACAATTCTTTCAATGGCGTTGTCCTTAATATTTCTGATGAAGAAGCTGAGAAAATAAAAACTCTGGATTTTGTTGAAGCTGTTTATCCTGATTTGATGTATAGAGCGGATTTGTCAGAGTCTGTTACAATAATCAAGGCTGATAGCGTGTGGAAATTGGATGCTGATGGAGACAACTGCATGAATTCCGGAAAAGAATGCATAACAGGAAAGGGGGTAAAAATCGGAATTATTGATACAGGAACAGATTATTCACATCCTGATTTAGGAGGATGTTTTGGAACTAATTGCAAGATTGAGGGAGGATATGATTTTGTGAACAAAGACAATGATCCAATGGATGACAATGGGCATGGAACACATGTTGCAGGAATAATAGGGGCAAACGGAGTTTTGAGAGGGGTTGCTCCTGGTGCAAGATTATATTCTTATAAAGTTTTGGACTCTCAGGGAATAGGATATTCTTCAGATATAATTTCTGCAATTGAAAAAGCCATGGACCCAAATTCAGACGGAGATTTTTCAGACAGCCTGAATATAATTGAATTAAGCCTTGGCTCGGACTGCGTGAATTATGACAATAGCTGCGGCCCAGAGGACCCTGTTTCAAAAGCAGTTGACAATGCTGCTGGTTCAGGAATTATTGCTGTTGTTTCTGCTGGAAATTTGGGTAATATTGAAAATGCAATTGAAAGCCCTGGAACATCAAGAAAAGCAATAACTGTAGGAGCAATAGATAAAAATAATTTTTTAGCTTCATTCAGTTCAAGAGGAAATGTTAATTTTAATGGAGAGATTATACTGAAACCTGATTTGGCTGCTCCTGGAGTTGATATAAATTCATTAAAAATTTCAGGAGGCTATGTTTCTTACAGCGGGACATCAATGGCAGCTGGCATGGTTGCAGGAGCTGCTGCATTGCTAAAGGAAAAACATCCTGAATGGACAGCTGATGAAACAAAACAGGCATTAAAATATACAGCAGACAAATTAAATTACAATGAAAATGAAGTTGGCTATGGCAAATTAAATATTTTAGCTGCTGTCAGCTTGAAGAATTTTTCAACTGATTTAATGAGATGCTCAGAGCAGAATGGATTTATTTGTTCTGATAATGAATACTGCCCTGGACAAAATTTAAGTGCAAGTGATACAAACAGTTGCTGCAATGTGCAATGCACAACTCCCAGCTGGAGCAATTGCTCTCAATGCGGAAATGGAATATTTAATTTATGCGACAGAAGTGAATGCGAGAGCATTAATGAAAAATGTTATTTAATCAGCGAGATTTTATTAAACAGTTGCTATTCATGCTCAGGAAAAAAATGCAGTGATTATAATGGAGATAAAACAACATGCGAGCAGGATAAATGCGGTTTTGGAAATTGCAATTGGAATGTTTCTTCATTAAAATGCGAGAGTTTTGAAAGGATTTATAGAGCGAGTGCGAGCGGATTTGGTGGAGCATTAATAGTGAACCATACAGCTGTTGATGATTTTGATTCTGGAAATATTCCTGAATACTGGCTTGAGAAAGCAAAAGAATTGACTTTTCATTATGCACATACTTCTCATGGGATGCAAATAACTGGAAGTGGAGATTATCCAGGAGGATTAGAATATCTTGAAATGCATATAAATTCAACATTATATAGTTTTGCAACTAGAATCGATGCAACAGAAGGGCTTCCACCTTTGGAAAACCCTCTTGCTTTAAGGATTTATGATGGAAACCCTCCTGTAACTTATGCAGGAACAAGTGATTATTGGGATGGACAAGCAGGAATGAATAGGACAAGAGCTGTTGCACAAACAGGAAAATATAATTACTCAATGTTTGGATGGTGCAGCCAGATGTCAGATGCAGCTGCAAATCCTCAAACTTATGTTAATAATCTTGATATATTAGAAACAGAATTTCCTGATATGAGATTTATATATGAAACAGAACATTTAGCAGCATCTAGTGATGCAAGTTATATTTATTCTAACTCTAGAAGACAAACTTTACAAAATGCTAATGAATATATAAGAAATTATTCAAGAAATAATAATAAAATCTTGTTTGATTTTGCTGATATAGAAGCATATGATAGCAATAGAAATATTTGTTTAACAAATGCCCAACATAATAATTATAATAATTATTCTGTAGAATGTGACTGGTCAGCAGTTCCTGATTGGCCTGCTGGTGATTATTGTGCTCATTCTTCTCCGGAAAATTGTATAAGAAAAGCAAAAGCATTCTGGTGGATGATGGCAAGGCTAGCGGGCTGGGATGGAATTTCTGGAAATGATTCTAATGATACAACTTATCCTCTATTCTCTAATTATTGGGACAATACAGGAACACTTGTTGGAAATGGAATTGCAAAATTCAATATAACTCTTGCAAATACAAATGGAAGTGTTTATTTGAATATAAATGGAAATAATTATCAGGCAAGGAATTTAACTTCAAACAGATATAATGTTTCTGTTAACTTAATCATAATTATAATCAATCTGCGACGAGGAATTATGCGGTGAATGGAACAATAATTGGACATAAAACCTGCGCTGATATTGGAAGCAATTGCCAATCAATCAGCAGCTGTGGATTTTATGATGATTCTGGAGGAAAAAATTATCTTTTATTATCCAATGATATTTCTGATCCAATGTCTTGCTTGTTTTTAGGTGGAAGTGTTACTTTAGATTTAAATGGATATACTGTAAAATATCTTGATGGAAATTATAATCATCTTATGAACGGAGATTTTGAGCAATGGAGTGGCAATGTTCCTGCAAATTGGGATATTTCATCTGCTCCTGGAGCAAGGAGAGTTCCAACACAAACTGAAATGCCATTGGTTGGTGATTATGCAATTTATCTTCCTGCAGGGCAGACAATTATTTCTGACTGGGTTTATCTTCCTATTGCAAACAGGACTTATAGAGGAATGATTGTTGAAAGAGGAACAGGTGGCTGGGGGCAGATAACAAGAATAGAAGTTTTAGATAGCAATAATCAGGTTGTTTGTACAAGAGATTTTTCAGGAAGAATGGGCGGAGGAACTGCTTTTTGCAATTTTAAAATATCAACTCCTGGAAATTATAAATTAAGAGTAAGACCAACACAAAGAGCATCATATTATGATTATGGAGATATTGTTCCTGCATTAGATGTTGGAGTTGCTGTTGTTAGAGTGTATACAAATGCATGGTGTGTTGATGATTCAGGCTCATGTACTTTTCCTGATTATGAAGGAAAATATCCTTCTATAACATCTTCAAACTTAAATATTATTAATGGAAATATAGAAGCAAAATTTCCTAGCATGAGAAATATTGGGGTACGGTTTGGAGATTTAATTGGTACTAATAATAGATTTAATATGAATAATGTAAAAATCAAAACTCAGGGAATAAATGCAAAAACACTTATTATATATTATCAAGGGACAATTGAAAACTCAGAATTTTACAATCATATGCCCTGGGTTCATAATAGAGAAGATATAGGAGAGGTTTCTATAACTTTAGGAAGTAATATTAATTTTATTAATAATAAAGTGATTGGAGGGCAAGGATTAATTTATTTAAGTGGAAATAACAATACTATTGATGGAAATTATCTTAGAAATAATCAGACAGTTACAAATCATTATTCAATTAATATGTATTATTCAAATGGAGGGGGAAATCATACAATTTCAAATAATATTTTTGAGCCTGAAAAAGGCTCTGGAATCTTGATGTCTACAGGTTCAAAGTACAATAGAATTTATAATAATTTCTTTAACTTGACCGCTCAAACATGTGATCCTGAATATGTTAGTGGAGATTTTACAACAAATGCAATAAGATTTACTGATTATGATAGACCTGTAGGAGATTCTGGAGGTGTTTTTGGAAATTATGTTTATAATAATAGTTTTTATATAAAAGGAAAGTATTTTCTTAATTATCCTAATTGCCAGAGTATTGCAAATGGAATTTTTTATTCTGTTGGAGCAGGTAGTAATTATATAGAGAACAATAAATTCTATATTACAAATACTGACAGCCATGCATTAGCATTTGCATTTTATATTGGTAGTTCAAGTGCTGGAGGTGTTGGTTATTTTAGAAATAATTATATTAATTATAATGATGCAGGAGCATGGATTACCACTTTTTATGGCCCCGCAGCAAATCAAGTATTTGAAAATAATACTTTTGAATATAATAATGATGGTTTGATTACAGGACAAAGATGCAAAGTTTTATGGCCTTCTTGCTGCCCTAATTATCATAATTTCAGATTTGGAGGCTGTTGCGATTGGCAAACAGGAAATATGAGTTTTATTAATAATAAATATATCAACACAAATTTAACTAATGATTGTTTTGATCCAACTGCAGCTGGAGATTCTTATAGTTTTGATTATAAATGGTATCTTAATGTAAATGTTAATTCATCAGGCGGAGTTGTTTCAAATGCAACAGTATCTGCTGTTTCTCGATTTGGGAATATATACACAGGCTATACTGATTCAAATGGCTTTGCGAGTCTTAGATTATTAGACTTTGACCAATCAGGTACTATTGGATTTACAAAATATTATACTTATCATAATCCATACAATATTACAGTTTTTAAAGCAGGATATAAACCTAATTTATTTTCATTAAATATAACTAATTACACAATTAAAAATATAATTTTAGGTAATGAAAGTTCACAATGTGTTCAAAATGACTATGACCAAGATGGTTATGGAATTGGATGCGAAGCTGGAAATGATTGCAATGAAAGTAATGCAAATATTCATTCTGGAGCAATAGAAGTTTGCAATGGAATTGATGATAATTGCATAAATGGAATTGATGAAGTTTCTGTATTAGGAACAACAACATGTGGTTTAGGAATCTGCAGTCACACAATTCAGAATTGTATAAGTGGCGTAAACCAGACCTGCAATCCTTTGCAAGGGCAACAATCTGAAATTTGCGAAAATGGAATTGATGAAAATTGTGATGGATATGATTCATTGTGCATTAACCAAACCTCCCTGAATCTGCTGACTGCTGATAATTCTTATTTCCCCTTAGGAAATGTTAATCTAAGCTGTGAAGCAAGTGACAGCAAAGGTCTTAAATCAATTGAGTTATATTCAAATATAAGTGGCTCTTGGAAATCAACTAATATAAGTTATTCTAATCTGGATTATATCTGGATAGAAGCAGAGGACTTTAATTACGATTCTAATTACTGGGATGTTTGCGGGGCAAATGATTCATGTGATAGCAATTATTATAATTTTTCAGGCGGTGCTAGCAATGGCAAACATATGTTGACAGATGACATATATTACGACTCTAATCATCCTATGAATATTTCCAGATATTTTGGAGCAGGAAATTATTACCTTTGGGCTAGGAGCTTTAAAAGAGAAAATGGCGATATCAGGATATGGAATGTTTCTTTGAACAATTACACATTTAATAAAAATTTTGGGAACAATGGAACAAATTATAATTTTGTTTGGGAATATGGGGGAAATTACACATTGAACAGCCCTGGAAATTATACTGTAAAAATATTTGATGCATCTCCAAATGCTTATTGGGCATATCCAGATGTATTGTTATTCACGAAAAACAGCACATATAACCCTTCTACAAGATGTGGTGATAATGTATCTGCATTTAAAACAATCCTGCCTTATACAGAAGTTAATTATTTATATAATAACTTTAACTGCAATTTAGTAAAGAATTATTCAAAAGTAGACTTTATAATTAATGGAGTTCCAAATGGAAATTATAAATGGGGATGCAAATCAGTAAATGAATTTAATTATTCTAAATCCTCGATAAACAGGACATTTATTATAGGTTCTGTGTCTGACACATTCTATCCTCAATTTTCAAACTATTGGGACAATACAGGAACTCTTATAGGAAATGGAATTGCAAAATTCAATGTAACATTAGCAAATACAAATGGAAGTGTTTATTTGAATATAAATGGAAATAATTATCAGGCAGGGAATTTAACTTCAAACAGATATAATGTTTCTGTTAACTTAAGTTCTGCAGGAACTTATAATTATTATTGGTTCTCTTATGGAAATGGTTCGAGTCATA
>JAGVWU010000021.1 GCA_018304145.1 Candidatus Pacearchaeota archaeon
GACATTAATGATATGAAAAGAAAAATTTTAATGGACTATGGACTTAAAATTTTTCAAAATTATGGGGCGAAGCCCCCTAAATTAGGTGAAGAGCCATAATTTTTAATTTTTAACCGGAACATTTATATATGAGTACTCATATATGTACTCATATGACAAATATAAATATTTCGTTAACAGAAGATGCATATAATTATTTGAAAATGCTCAAAGGAAAAGATAAAAGTTTTTCTGATGTTGTTATGGATATAAAATCGAATTGCGAAAATAAAAAAGGAAGCAAAGAAAGTATAATGAAATTTTTTGGAGGGCTGAAAGATAAAAATATTAATTGGGATGAAAAAGAAAAAATAATGAAAGAATTTAGAAAGGATTTTAATAACCGAGTTAATTCAACAATAAAAGAGATGAGGAAAAATGATAGGATTTGATACGACAACATTGATTGATTTTTTTAGGAAAAACAAGGAATTAAAAGAATTGCTAGATAGTATCGATGAAGATTTTTGCACAACTTTAATCAATTATCAAGAAATTATTTTTGGTATTGATATCTCGGATTATGCTTATTTGGAAGAATTTAATTTTTATCAATCCCTTTTTAATAATTTAATCTTAATAATTCCTGATAAAAATTCCTGTGATAAATCGAGTGATATCTTCTGGCATCTTAAGAAAAATAACAAATTAATAGACAAATTCGATATAATGGTTGCAGGAGTCTTGTTATCTAATGGAATAACTAAAATAATCACGAAAAATAAAAAACATTATGAGAATATTCCAGGATTGAAGGTTATTTCTTATTAAAAGAAAATTAATTTTCTTTTGCTTCTTTTTCAGAATCATTGATTAAAATTGCTTTTCCACCTGCTTTTTCAATTTTTTGTCTTGCACTTTCTGAAAAAGCATTTGCCTTGATTGTTATCTTTTCTTTTAATTCTCCTTCTCCAAGAATTTTATAATCTTCTAAAACCAATTCTTTGTTCTTTCCATATTTTTTCATTAAAGAATCAAGATTGCTTTGAATCTGTTTAAGATTCATCACTAAATTTATTTTTTTAGCAGTTGCTCTGCTGGTTATTCCTTGTTTTCCAAAATATTCATTTCCATATAATTTTATAATCAAGCTTTTTTTCTGGTCTGCTCTTTTTCCAGAGCCAGCCATACCAATACCGCCATGATGGCCTGAACCTTTCCATTTTTTTCTAGCTCCATGACCATAAGTAGTATTTCCCCTCTGCCTTCCTGATTTTCTTCGTTTCTTGGTTTTAAATGGCATTTTATGCTGTTACCTCCATTGGTTGCTGGATTAAATGTTGATGATAGAATTCTATTTCATTTGTTGTAGCAAGAGGACATTCAGTCATTCCTGGATAAAGATATCCTTGTCTTAGCATCCCTTTTGTAGCAGAATAAGCTGCTCTTTTTGTTCTAGTATCACCATGTTTCAAAATTCTCATAGTGTTTATTACATATAATCCTTTATGCTCTTCTACAGATTCTACAATGTCTGTTATTCCAAGTCTAGTTAAATTATCTCCTCCTTTAAGATTTCTCAAATCTCTGCTTCTTCCTTCCTGTGTTATCCTAAATAAATAGATTAGTCTCATCTTATAGCATCCTCTCAATTAATTTATTTATATCATTTTTATTATTTCCCAAAACACCTTTTGGATATTGCAGTTTGCTTTTGATTCCCCCTCTAGGAGGATGCAATCTGAAAAAAGGCTTGATTCCCAAATCTATTAATTTTTTTCCATTCATTAATTCCTCTGCAACTTTTTCAATATCTATTTTTTCAGAATATTTTTTGTTTGGAATCTTTATCAATTGCCCTCTTTTATGCAATAATTTTACAAGAACATCTTTTTCTATTTCACCAAAAGCGACATAATATTTTACTTCATTAAGCATTCCCATCAGGCTTTTGTTATTAAAATCAATTATTGTGCAGGTATATTTTCTTTTTAATCTTAATCTGTTAAGAGTTTCAACTATATCTGATTTTTTCTTGACTTCTCCCCCAATCCTTATTACTGCTATTAGCTTTGAGTTTGAACTATTTTTGTCTTCAATTTTTTTTGGTTGTTTGATTTTTTTCTCTTCCATATTTGTTTTTTCTATCTAGTTTTGTTTATTCTTGATTATTTCGCCTCTTGATTTTTATTTTCTCTACAGCTTATATTACTTCTACTGTGTCTTCTGGAAAGCCTATCTTTGCCAAAACTCTTTTGGCATTTTTGGAATGGTCTCCCTGGAGTTCAATCTTGTTGTCTTTGATTGTTCCTCCGCATGCCAATTCCTGTTTTAGGCTTTTTGCAATAGCTTTCAAGTCCACGCCTTGAAAACCTGAAATTTCTGTTGCTATTTTTCCAAACTTTTTCTTAACAGTCTGGACCTGTATTCTCTGTTCAGTTTTTGCTATCTCTTCACAAATACAAGCTTGTAAAGGCAATCCGCATTTCGGACATATATCCATTGTTTTATTTCACAACAGGCTTATTTAGGTTATTTAGTCTGTTGATAGTTAATAATCTTGCAATTGTCCTTTTAATCTCTCTGATTTTAAGCTTCCCACCTTTGGCTGCATTTATTTTATTTTTCATTAATTCCATTCTTAATTCTTTTGTCTTTTCTTCTATTTCAGTTTCAGACATTTTTGCAATATCTTTTGATTTTAATATGGCCATTTTAAATTTATTTTTTATTTAGTTAATGTTTATGCAGGGCAGGAAGAATAAGCAGAGATTGGTTATAGCAAGTTTTGATTTCATTGACTCGCCAATCTTTCTCTCTTCGCTTGCATTTTTATTTATTATTGATATAACCATTTTTATTTAGACTCCTTGTCCTTATTATCCTTTTGTTTCTTGATTTTTTTAGGTTTTTCTTCTTTAATTTCTTTAATCTCTTCAATCTCTTCTTTTACTTCTGTTTTTTCTTTTTCTTTTGAAGGAAATTTAACTTTTGCTTTTAACGCATCATCAATAATAACTCTATCGTAAATCCTTGCTGTTGGAGCCATAATTGCAACTTTAACCCCAATTATTCCTGTTTTTGTAAGGGCAACTGCTTTTGCTTTATCAACTTCTTTTGTTGAATCTCCTGCTTTTTTCAAATAACCTTCTCCAAATCTCCAAGACTTAGCTCTTTCACTTGGAAGTTTTCCGCTTGTTCTTATTTCGCACCCAAGTGCTCCTGCTCTCATTATTTCCTGAAGTTTTTTATATGCAACAACTTTAAATTTCAAATTTCCCATTCTTTCCAAGTCCATTGCAATATCATCTGCAACTGTCTGTGCATCAAACAAACGATTTTCAATTTCTTTTATTTCAACATGAGGATTTTCAAGCTTGAATCTTGTTTTTAATACAGAAGTAATCTCTTCTATTTTTTCTCCTCTTCTTCCAATAACAAAACCTGGTTTTGAAGTTGAGATTATTATTTTTTCTCCTATTGGAGTGTATTCTATGTCTAATTTTGAGATTTTTCCTTTTCCCAAATCTCTTTTGATATATTCTTTGATTCCATATTCTTCTTTCTTTAATCGAATGAATTTACGCTCTTCCATTTTACATCTCTGTAGTCTTTCTCAGTGCATCCATGCATGCTCCTGCTAAATTTATTGTAGTTCGAATTTGTCCTGTTGATGCGCTGTAAACATCCTTGATTCCTGCAACTTTTAAAATTTTTTTGCATTCATCTCCAATAACCAATCCTGTTCCCTGTGGAGCTGGAATTAATTTAACTCTGCAGCTTCCGCATTTTCCTTCAACTATAAATGGAACTGTATGAGGCTCTCCGCAATTGCAGTCAAAACTTGCGCAAGCTCTTTTAATTTTAATAATTCCAAGTTTTGCTTTTCTTGTTGACTTTGCTCTTGCAGGCAGAGTTTCCTTTGCTCTTCCATAGCCCAATCCAACATAACCATTTCCATTTCCAACAACAACCATGCAAGCAAAAGTAGGAACATTTCCTTCTGCGGTTTTTTTCTGAGTCTGTCTCCAGGCTCTCCTTTTTCCTCCTCCAAACTTTCCTTTTGCCTGCCCTATATTAAGAACATCTGATTTTAAATTTAATAATAAATCAATAATTTCTGGTTCAAGTATTCTATGAGTAAGGGCTTCATCTATATTTTTTATTTTTCCTTCCCTTACTAATTTTCCTAATTTAGTTTTTGGCTTCCAGTTTTCCAAATCTGTTGCCTGCTGCTGCTTTGCTCTTTCTTCCCGTATAACTGCAATTTCTTCTTTGCTTTTTCTTTTTCTTGGTTCAAATGATCTTCTTTGTTCAAATTGTCTCATTTTAAACTTTAGCCTCCTCAGGTAATAATCTTGCTTTTTTTAATAATTCCAAATCTCTTTGATAAGTTTCTGTATATTCAGGTAGGCATGAAGTGAGAGGTATTGTAATTCCAGGAGTTCCATCAATATAAATGACTCCTTGAGTATTGAAAAGCATTTGCCAATCATTACAAGAAAATCCAGATAAATTTCTTATGTTTACTGGTTTGTTTAAGAAAGCATAAAATGGTTCTGGACCACAACTTCCCAGCCCCCCATATTTTCCTGAAAAACAAACAATTTCTTCTTTTCTTTCCCGAGTTCTAATAATTCGAACGTTCACTCTTGTTCCAAGTTCCTGAACTTTTAATTCATCTAAGCTTTTAACTGGAATAAACTCTTCTTCAACAGCAGTTGTTGTTAATTCTTCTTTCATTTTATTTCAATCCTCCTTTAACTTTGTTAAAAATTGAATCTAATTTGCTATGTTTTCCTTCCAACCTGTCTTTTGAAGGAATCACCTTTTCATCAAAATTTATTTTTAATCCAGAATCAGAAATTCCCTTGACAGCTGCGTAAATTCTTGAACCTTTGGTGTTAGGAATCAATCCTGTATCTAGAATCAATCGTTTTTTGATATCCTTTGCTTTTTTTCCTAGTAAATATCCTGCAAGATAGGAAGCAGGCAATGATTTCAAACTTCCTGATTTTTCCTTTGGCCAGTCATGCTCCAATAAATCTCTTGTATTTACAGAATGAACAACTTTGTCCTGAGCATTTTTGCTTTCAATAATCTGAATTAATATATATCTGCCAGTTTTTCTTACAACCAATCTCGGAGAATTTCCTTTAAGCAAAATCAACCTTTTCTTGTAATTTGTCTTGTTCTCTATTCTTCTTTGTTTATTCAGTTTCATTTTGAATTTTTAGATTTTTTAGCTTTAAAGATAGTATGTTCTGATTTTTTAGAATCAGAAAATTGCCTTTTTGTTTTAGATTTAATTTCTTTATTTTTAGGGTCTATTTGTTTAATTGATTTCTTTTCTTTTATGGAACTTATTTTATCTTTATCAAGATTATCTATATATTCCTTGAACTGAGCCCTGCTCTTAAAGGTTCTCATCTTAATTTTTGTTCTTAAATTGTAATAAAGTTCCCTGTCCACATCCCCCCTATTTTTTAATTCTTTTAAGTATTTTCTTAATTTTCTTGTAAGTTTGACATATTCTTGTTTCCTATTATTTATTTTTAATTTTATTTTTCCAGGCCCTTTTTTGGTTTTTCTTTTCATTATTTTTTTTCTGCCTTTTACAGGCTTGATTAAAATCATGCCTTCATCATAAAGAGTTTTAATATCCTGTTTTGTTATTGCTTCTTTAATATCTGCCAAGTTATCTTGATTAAATATAATTCTTCTTTTTCCTACTCCCAAGGTTTTTGCAGCCAATTGTTTTTTAGTTTTAAGGTTCATTTTTTCTCTTCAATATTCTGTTTAATATCAGTTTCATGTTTTACAGCTTCTTGATTTGTTTCAGTTGCAGTTTTTTCTTTTGCTTCTTTCTCATTCTTTTCTGCAGATTCCTTAGCTTTCTTTTCATTTATTTTTTTCTTTTCCTCTCTTTTTGTTTTTTCTTCTTTAGCTCCTTTTATCTTTTCTTCAATTTTTCCAAGAAATTTTTTAGGATTGATATTAGCAAGCTTAATGTTATTTTTGATTGCAAATTCACAGATTTCTTTTTTATTCTTATTTCCAACATGAGCAACTATTGCAATCTCGTTCTTTTTTATTTGATTCAATTCGTCGATATTATGAACCAATACACTTTTTAATCCTTTGACAAGCCCTCTTGTTTTCTTTTCATTCCTGAATCCAATTGAAACATTTCTCAAATGCCCCTTCATTTTCAATCTGAATTTGTTTTCTCCGCCTTTAGCTCTTCTGTACTTTTGTTTTTTCTTTCTTCTTAATCCTAGTTTAGAATATTGAGTATATCCTAATCTCAAAAATTTGGTTTTTTTTCGTTTCATATTATAATCCTGCCTCTGTTAAATACTGATCTGCAGTTTCGTAAAGTTTCTCTAATAAAGGATCAGTTGGATTTTTTTCTAAAATAAAATAGTTTTCAGAATTATCAGGATTGAATCCATCAGTACCTCTTGAAAATCTTTTTCTTATTATAATTTTACTTTCATCTAATCTAGACACTGTTCCCATAGAATCTACTTTTTTATAAGTTACTAGTTCATTTAAAGAATTAACTCCCAATTTATCTAATAAAATATCTCCAACTTTTACAGTCTCTAATCTACTACCTTCTTTAAATCTAATTCCTTTCCTTTTTTCAGTTGGATTAATTAACGTTTGTCCTGTCATTTTATATTATTTTCCTCCCTGGTTTTTCTGTTATGAATATTCCATCCTGAAAAATTCTCCTGTCTCTAAATCTTATTTTTGTCCCTTTTTCAATGTTAGAAGCAACTAAGCCTGCTTTTTCAATATCCGCAGATTCTAATTCAATTACATCTTTGTTGATTTTTATGTTTACTCCTGAAATTAATCTTATTACTCTGTCTTTTTTCTCTCCTAAAAAATTTTTAATTAAAAGTTTATTATTTGCTTCATCAACTTTTAAAGTTATTGGAAAATGAACAGAAACTGCCTGAAGTTTGTATTTAAACCCTTCATCCAACCCTTGTATCATATTTCTTACATGAGCCTTTAAACTTCCAAATATCTTTTTTTCTTTTTTTGTTGCTTTTCTTGAACTAATTACAATCTTGTTTCCATTTACACTTACTTTTAATAAAGGACTGAATTTTCTTGATATTTCCTTATTCTCTTTTTTCATGGTTATTTGATTATCTTTGACTTCTATGTTTATTCCGCTAGAAAACTCAATTTCTTCATTCAGGTTTAGATTTTTTTGTTTTTCTTTTTTCATTTCTAACTTAATTCAGCCTCCAATTTTGAATCAATATAAAAAAATAGGTCTAGTGCTTTTGGTAAGTACTCTTCTTCTAATGGAAAATGTCTTGCCATTTCTCTTTTTTCTTGTCTTAAATCATATATCCTTTTTAATTCACTAACATACCTTTCAGAAATTTCTATTAATTCTACTTCTCCATCTAAAATTTTTCTCCTAAAATCTGTATCTGTTTTAATACCTAGAACTATATTTTCAAGATGAATAGGATTACAATCAAGAAAAATTATATCATCATTAATATGTACATGAGGTTTGCCAGTTTCTCTAAGGAAAGGATCAATTTCATCATCTTCAGAGCTTCTTGCGACAGCTGTTAATTCAAATACCTCAGGAACATATAATACTTCTTCCTCATGTTCATTTTCAAAATAATATCCAGTTATCATCTTAATATACATATGCTATCAAGCATCCTCCAAGATTTTTATCTTCAGCTTCATTATGTTTTACCAATCCTTTATTTGTTGAAATTATCAGAAATCCGAAATTTTTTGCAGGAAGATATCTTCTTACATAATTGTTTATTTTACCTACAGAAACAGTATATCTTGGTTTTATTGCCTTGAACTCATTCAAATTTTCAATTTTAATTTTTATATTTCTTCCTTCAACAGAATAATCAATATATCCTGCTTCTTTTGCAATATCTAATACATTTCTTAATAATCTTGAATTTTTATTTACAATTAATTCTGTTTTTCTTGCCCTTTTGGCATTCATTATCTCATTCAATACATCTGATATTATATCTTGTGACATTTTAATTTATTTTTTTATTTAGTTAATGTTATGCAGGATAGGGAGAGTATGTGCAGATTTGCTTGAGCTTCGGTTTATCGCTTTACTTGCCTCGCTAATCTTACTCTCTTCACTTACAATTTGATTTATTATTGATATTTTCATTTTTCTTTAACTATATTTTTTAAATCCTAAATCCACTGCAATTTCCCTGAAGCAGTGCCTGCATAAATTTATTCCATACCTGTTTATCATTGAGCCGAATCTTCCGCATCTTTCGCATTTTTTTCTTGCAATTCCTGTTGTTCTTTCTTTTGGCTTGTTGTGCTTGATATATTTACTTCTAACAGCAGGTTTTCTGTTCAATTGCTTCAATACTTTTCTCCAGTCTGATGCTGTCATTTTTTTGTTCCTAACGAAAAGCAAATATTTATTTTATTTTTCATGTTACTTATTTGCTTTTCGTTACCTCCAATTTAAAATTTTTCTTTAAAAAATCAGTTATTTCCTGTTTTGTAACATTCTGTTTTTTTGGATATTTTCCCTGCTTTATTTTTCTTAATTTTACCCTCTTGCCCTTTCTTTTAAAAACAATGCTTATCTCCAATCCCAACATTCCAATTTCCCGGTTATACTCCAGCCCAGGAATTTCAATATATTCTCTTATTCCAAATGAAGCATTGTTTTCAGTTATTTGTTTTTGTGAGATTTTATTATCTCTTGCAGCAAAAAGTTTTTTCAGGAGATTTTTTATTTCTTCTTGGTTTCTCATTGTTACCTTGCATCCACTTTCTTTTCCAGGGCTTATTCCAAAAGTAGGAATTCTTTTGCTAGATTTTATCCTTTGTATTTTTCTTCCGGTTATCATTTTTAATAATTTCTCGGATTTTTCTAATTTGTCTTCTATGCCTCCGCAATTAAGGACGATCTTTTCTATTTCAATTTCACGCATGATGTTGGTTTTCATTTTATTCAGTTAAGATTATGTTTTTAACCCAGACATTTATTTTTTTATCATCTGAAGAAATTTTTACAAGCTTTTTCCCCCCTCTTTCAATGATTTCTTCTATTTTTCCAGTATTTCCTGTATGCTTTCCTTTTATAACTATCACTTTTCTGCCCTTTTCCAAAGGAATTATTTTTACTATCTTTTTGTCTTCCATATTAATTACAACAGAATCTCCTGTGTTTACTTTTTCTTTTGAAATTACATTCCATCCATGCATAAGATTCAACTGAATGTTTTTTGAATCAATAACTTTTTTGCAGATTACTTTCAGAACTTTTGTCTTTTCTTTGTTATTAATTTCTTCAAAATCCATTTTTTTATTTTTGGAAATTATGGCTTTATAGTGCTTGTTTATGTGCGGAAGATTTATAATATCAAACAAAGATATTGGATAATTGGTATCATGAATAATTTTATTATTTACTAAAACCTGTTTTTCATGAATTACTTTTTTCAATTCCTTATTGTTTCTGACTAATTTTAGAATATCCCTCATAACAACTACAAGCGGAAGAGCTTCATATTGATTATGAGAAGGCACAGCTACAAATTTAGTTCCTTTTCTTGGTATTGGCCAAAAATTTTTAATATTATTTCTTTTTAGATGCATTTTCTTCTTGCTCCTTATATTTTGTTGTTTTTGTTTCGTGTTTAGTTTGTTCTTTTTTAACTTTGGGAGTAGGTTCAGTTTTTTTAGAAACTGAATATCGCATTGGTTCGGTTTTCTGAACATTTGTTTTTTTAGCAATAAGTTTTCTTTCCAAAGCTTGCTTTCTGTTTTTATCATCCAAGTTTAATTCTTTAACCTGCAAATTTGACGGATGAAAATAGACTTTTATTTTCGTCCCATCCTTTTTAGTTCTTTGTATTCCTTCAATTGTTACCCTATAATTTTTAATGTCAATTAAATCAATTTTTCCGTTTTTCTTTTTGAATTCTCCAACCATAATTTTAACTTCATCGCCTTTTCTAACTGGAAAACTTCGTTTTCCATATTTTTTTCTTAATTCTTTTGAAAGATTAGCAGATAAAATCTGATGCCTTATGTGAATTGGAGCATTTGCTAAATATTTTCTCTGCTTCCTTGGCTGGACGCTTGCATTCCACATGGTTGAAAAGTGTTGTTTCATTTTATTTATCTTTGTTGTTTATGTATTTGAATTTCATATAAAGTTCCGCCATGATTATAAACCGCTGTTATGTTTCCTTGTGTTGATTGATAAACAAACTCTAATCTGTTAGGTGATGTGTTTGTATGAAAGCCGGATTCATTAAAACCCATTATTTTTCCAATTTCATCTGAAGCTGCCATAATTTTTTCTAATTGAACTCTTAATTTAGCTCTTATCTGCAATATTTGCTGACTTTGTTCACTAACTTGTGTTTTCATTTTACATAACAAACTTGGCAATTTTAGTCAAGAATGGCCATCTGTCAGCGACCTCCTTTGCAATAGGTCCTTTAATTTGAGTTCCTTTTGGATTACCTTTATCATCTTTTAATAATGCAACTGCATTGTCTGTGAATGCAACTCTCTGTCCTGTGTTTCTTCTATAAGGTTTTTTTTGCCGGATTATAACTGCATCAAATAATTGCCCTTTTATTTTTGGGTCTCCTTTCCTGACTGAAACTTTAACCCAATCTCCAATTTTAGCATATTGCTGCCTTCCTCTCTTTGATTTTCCTCCCATGACTCCTGTTATTTTAACAATTCTTGCTCCGCTGTTATCGCTAGCTAACATCAAACTCCCAACATTCAATCCTTTAGTTAATCTTGCTGCAACGCCTTTCATTTTTGCGCTCCTGTTACTTCTTCGTATCCTTGTTTAACCTGATCTCTTAAATTATCTATTAGAATACAATAACCAATCAGTCTGTTACTATATATTCTAGAAGAATCTCTGCCTTCTATTTGTAATTCAAAATTATTAATTAATCTTCTTGCTTCAATATAATAATCTTGTACCATGTCAGGAAATTTATAACTCAATCTCATTTCACTTATCCAGCCTAAAACTCTTTCAGCAAGTGCTCCAAATGCCCTTAATTCAGGACTCATTCTTCTGCTAGTTTGTTCTAAAGCTGCATTGCTCATTGTATTTTTTCTCCTTCTGAATTATTTATTTTTTTAATAGCAATGAAATGAATCATTTTTGAAATTGGACGGCATTCTGCAATTTCAATATAGTCTCCTATACTAATTTCATCTTTCAAACAATCAGGCAATCTTGCATGAAGCTTGGTTTTTCTTTTTGAGTACCTTTCATATTTCTGAACAAAAATAGTCCTATCAAATTCAATTACAACTCTCTTTGGAAATTTCTTTATGACTTTTCCCTTGAAGTTTCTTCCCCTTAAACTAATTTGCCCATGAAATGGGCATAATCTGTCGTTGCAAGTTGTGTTTGGTGTTTGTTTTTCCATTTTCTAATTTAATATTTTGTTAATGTTATGCAGGATAGGAAGAGTATTTAGAGCATTAGTTTTGTCTTCGGTTTTCGCAACACAACTCTTGCTTTCACTTTCTCCACTTTCAAATTTATTTATTATTAATAATGTCATTTTATGCTGCTCTTGTCTCCAAAGTTTGATTAGTTACTCCTAACATTTTATTTAATATTCTCCAATGCAAATCATAAGCAATTTTTTTATCAATGGGTTTAGCTTTAACAGAAGTTCCTGATAAAGAAAAAGACCAAAATGCTTGAAATCTTGAACCATTTTTTTCTTCATATTGGCCACAATCTGCCTTTAGTAAATTTAAACGGGATGCAATTTGTCTAGCTGCATCATCTAATGAATCTTTATAAGGTTCTTTAAGAGAAACGTTTCCAGTATAAGTGCCCAGACTATTTACAATTTCAAAATTATATTTATCTCCTTCTGTGTGTATTAATATTTTTGCTTTTATCATTTTTTCTCCTTGTTTTTTTTATTATTTTCCTTTTTATGTTTAGTAAATGGAATAAGTTTAAGCAAAACATGGCTTCTTTTGAATCTTCCTGTTCCAAATCTTCTATAAGGTCTTGATGCATTGTTCGGCATAGAGAAAATTCTTAATTTTTCTAATTCTAAATCATTTGCAATTGCATTTGCTTTCAAGCTTTTTAATAATGCAAGATAGATTTTTGATGCTTTGACAGGATATCTTCCAGACATCATTCCTCTTCTATGAGGAATTTCTCCTCTCATTGGAACAGCTCTTGTCATTTTTGTAACTTCTTCAAGCATTTTAATAGCAGTATCGATTTCTTTTCCTCTTATCATATTGCATATGGCTGTTGCATGTTTCAAAGATGCAGACAAGTTTCTTCCATTTACAATTGATTCTGTTTTTTTTGATTCAATTTTATCTTTATGAACTTGAATCTGTTTTGATTCTTTCTCTTCGTGTTTATGTTGTATTGTTTCTGCCATGTTCTTAATTTATAGTTAATGTATGCAGGATAAGGAGAGTAAGTTGAGATTTGTTTTGGCTTCTGTTTCCATTACATAACTCTTGCTTTCCATTTTCCCGCTTCCAAATTTATTTATTATTGATATTTTCATCTTATTTCACACTCTGTGATGCACTTGATTTAGTTGCTCCTATTCCTGCTGCACCATGCTTGACTTTTTGTCTTGTTGGAACAAATTCTCCTAATCTATGTCCTAACATTTCTCCTGATATTATAATAGGAACAAAATTTCTTCCATCATGGATATGAACTTTTAATCCTATCATTCTTGGAATAATTATTAAGTCTCTTAAATGAGTCCTTATTAGTTTATTTTTAACAATTTTTTTATTGCATCTTAAAATGAATTTTTGAATCATATCTGACTGCCTGAATGCAGTCCTTCTTTCATTTGCCTTCAAAAGTTTTGCAAATTCCCTTATTTCCAACTGCTTTAATTCATCAAGAGTTTTTCCTCTATAAGTAAATTCTTTCTTTCTTAATTCAATATCAATATCTTCTTGTGCCATTTTTATGCTGTTTGCGTCTCCAATGCTTTTGGTTCGATTAATCTAAACATCTCATTTAATATTGCAAAATTAATAGTACTATAATTCCTAGCATCAGTTTTAGTGGCATCAGTAATTCCATTTTGATTATCCAATTTTTTTCCATTTGTAACTTGATAATCTCCAAATCCTAATCCAGAGTAATGAAAAAGTCTTGCTGAACATTCTGCATTTCCTTCCAAAGTATTGCTGAAATCGGGATATAAAGCTCTTGACCTTATTCTTCCATTTATAACATCCTCTAAAACTACTTGCCCTGATTTATTTTGATATACTAATATTTGATTTTCCATCTTATTTAATATGCCCAGTTCTCCTTGGCCTTAGATGGCCAACTTTTGCTCCCGGAGGAGCATTTCTTTGAGCAATCTTTGATTTAATTCTTTTTCCTCTGCCGCTTCCAAATGGATGATCAACTGCATTTGTTTTTATTGCAGAGGTAAAATGCCATTTTCTTCCCTTTGATTTCATTAAAAAATGTTTATTGCCTGCCTTGACAAAAGGTTTTAAAACCCTGCCGCTTCCAGCAGCAACTCCTATAATAGCACGGCAATTTTCATTTAATTTTAATTTTCTTCTTTTAATCAAGATTTCAACTCCATCTTTATCTTTATTCATTGTTATTGCAAAACCACCTGAAGTTCTTATTATTTTACCGCCTTTTCCAGGAACAAATTCAATATTAAAAATCTTTGTTCCAGGAGGAATATTTTTTAATCTTAATATATTTCCCTCTTTAAGTTTTCCTTCGTCAATTGAAATTTCCTGTCCTTCAAATAATCCATTTGCAGCAGGAACATAAAAAATTTTATTATTAATCATTATTTTTGCAAGAGGAGTTGTATGTGCTGTTGAATTCAAAAGCTGAATAACTTTTCCAACACCTTTTGCATCAAGAGTTGGATAACTAATTTTATACACATAAGCTTGTTTTCTTACTGTATATGCAGGACCTCCCCGTCCTCTTGCCTGTTGTGTTATTGATTTTCCCATGTTATCTTCTATCTATCCAAGGCATTGGTTTTAATTCACACCCTCCTTGATATGCTTTTTTTAATTGTTCTATAAATCTTGCAGGAAGACTTTCGCTCATTAAAAGACCTAGCGGTCTTGCGCTATTGGTTGGATTTATTAAGACTTTTCCTGAATAGCCCTCTAATCTTAATCTTTCTGAAATATCTCTCGAACTTCTTTGAAGAAATATGTCATCTGCCTCACCCTGAGTATAAGCAACACAATCTCTCGAATTACCTTGAATTAAAAATACCTTAAAGTCGTAACTTCTTCCTATTTCCCTTAAACTACCATTTTCTTCAAATTCAATAATTGGAGTATCTGCATTCATCATCTTAAATCATCCCTAACTTTGTTGCAACATCGATTGCTGGATTTTTCTTATCCAATCGAACATATGCGACTTTTTTATTTAAATGAATCAAAGTGCTTATTGAATGAACTTTTACATTAAACATCTCTTCAACTTCTTTTTTTATTTCTGGTTTTTTTGATTTTCTGTCTGTTTCAAACAACAGAGTGTTATTTAATTCAATCAGTCTTACTGCTTTTTCAGTTGTTATTGGTTTTATCATTGTGGTGACCTCCATGTCAATCCTGCTTTGATTAATTTTTGTTTTGTTTCTTCAAACTTTTCTGGATGAAGAGATCCGATTGGTTGATAATCATAATGATAAGCATTAAGTATGACTCCTAGATTTCTGTCAAATTGATGATATCTTCTTGATTCAACTTTTCTATCAATGATTAAAGGATTTTCAGGATCCTGTCTTGAAAAAGTATCTGTTCCATTTTTCACTTCAAATAAATACCATCCTTGATTCCAACCATTTCTATCATCAGGTAAACTAACTTTAACCACTGCTAATCTTCCTTCTAACTCTGCTAATTGTTTTTCACTTAACGGAATTGCATTTATAGGTTCTTCTATACTAACTTGAGTTAATTCTTCATTCATTTTGCAAACTCCTCCAATTCCTTAATTGCTTTTTCAGTGAACATTGTCAATCTTGCACCGCCATCAGCCAAGTCAGCAATTTTTAATTTATTAGCATTAACAACATCAATTCCTGATATTTTCATTTTTTCCTCTTTTCCGATTACAAGAAGAAGTCCTGCATTTTTCCTGTATCTTCGCCCCCTCATTTTTCCAATTCCTGCTCTTGTTGATTTTTTCTGAACAGCAATTCCATATAGATTTCCAAGAACATCTTTTAACATTTTAAAAAAATCTTTAGATTTTAATTTTAAGATTTTGTCCTCAACAACTAAAGGTAATTTAATTTCAATTTTTTTGTTTTCCAGAGAATGATATTTCTTTGTTATTTCATCTGCTGAACTTACATAGGTTAAAGCAGAAAGAATTGCTTTATGCAATTCTTTTTTATTTATTTTTCTGAATTTTATTTCACCATGAGGTGGATGAGCCCTTCTACCGCCTTTGACGCTTGGAATTATTGCTCCAACCCAAGAAAATTGTGTTCCTCTTCTCCACATTGTCTTTTTAGGAAATCTTGACACTCCTCTTCCTCTGTCTGTTTTCCAGTCATGTCTTGTATGAAGAACATTTCCAGATGCGCTTCTATCCATTCCAGCATATTGTTTTGGTCTGTAAGGATGTTTTATTCTTTGAGCTTCAATTATTTTAAAAATTAAATCTTCTCTTATTGGTTCTTCAAATAAGCTTGTTGTCATTTCCTTTGCTTTCTTGCCTTCTGTGTCTAAAATTGCAATTTTCATCTTATGCCCTTGCCTCCAATTCTCTTCTAGCATTAGATAATTTTACTAAAATATTATATCTAAGAACCAATCTGTCAAACCCTCTTCTTAGAATCTCTCCAACATTTACAAAAGAACCTAATTGTCTAAGATATTCATTCATAGCTTCATAAGTTTGTAAAACATGTTCATAACTAGGGTGTCCTGGAATAGCATCAATAACTTTTCCAAATGGATCTGGAATAAGCACTCTACAATTAGTATCTCCACTAATATAACAATCTACTAATTGAAAACCTTCTTCAACTAATCTTAATAAGTGTCTTGCAGGTCCTTTTCTCCAATCTTGATTATTTGTTTCAGTTTTCATCTTAGTTCAATAAATTCATAATTTTTTTTAACTTGCTCTTTGCTCGGCCTTAATGGCGAAGTTAATATCAATTGCCTTTTAACAGGTCCTTGAACACTACCTCTTAAAATTATATAATCATTTTTTATTTTTCCAAAATGCTTGAATCCTTCTGTAAGATTAATGTCTTTTTCTTTAATATCTCCAACAAAAACTATTTTATTATTATATACAACTCTTGTGAAAAAACCCATCTGGCCTGCCCTTGGCTGTGTAAAATCAACTCTTGAAGGATGCCATGGCCCCCCACTACCCAATGTTCTTTGTCCTTTTTCAGATTTATGCCCTTTTAATGTAAGTCCGAATCTTTTTATTGTTCCCTGAAGGCCTTTTCCAATTGTAACTCCCCTAATATCAACAACCCCTTCTTTTAAAACATCTTTAATGGAAATTTCTTTTGATAAATTATTTTTAATAAAATTTAGTTTTTCCTCTTTATTTCCAGACAATCCAATTTCAATAATATCTGGAGTTTTCTTGATTCCTGTTTTTTTAACCTGAGAATAAACAACAACTCTGATATCATCAAACTCTTTGTTAAAACCAAAAGGTTTGTTAGAACCTTGGGTTTGAGAAATTTTTGATTTCTCAAAATCCTCTATTTTTTTGTTAGTTTGTTTTGGAAGTTTGATTTTCTTCTTTAGTTCTTTATCAAGATTATGATTTAAAACCTCTCCTGCAACTTTTCCATTACTATAAAATCTTGTTGAAAGAATTTTTATCGGAGGACATTCAAGAATCGTTACAGGAATGATTATTCTCTGCCCTTTTGTTAAAGAATTAGCAGTATTATCTTTTACATAAGCTGACATCATACCAACCTTATACCCTAAAAATCCTAAAAGACCAACATCTTTTCTGTTAATGAAATTCCAATTAACTCTAGGCAGGATTTTATGTGCCCTTGACCTAGGATAAAATTGTAAACTTCCATGTCTTGGTGTTGCGTGTTTTCCCATTGTTAATTAAAAGTCTCAGAAATCTGATTATTTCTGAACCTTCAGGTGAAAACCTGATGTTATCAAAAATGAACTTTAGGTTTTAGCCTAATTTATTAATGATAGTTATTAATAGTTTAATAAAGAAATGGTTTATAAAGGTTACGCCTCAAAATCTATATTCTATCCCGAAACTATTTCATAAGGACAATATAATTGTCCCCATGAAACTAACAAAATCTAAGTTAACAGAGACACTTAGAAAGCTAAATAGTG
>JAGVWU010000022.1 GCA_018304145.1 Candidatus Pacearchaeota archaeon
CCAGAAGCAATTGCTGGCTTATTCTTGAGGTTAATTGAAAAATGAGTAATAGAAATTATAGAGTAAGTACCCCATGCAAGAATAACCGTATACTACAATCACTTTCTTGGCGAATAAGATTTATAAACCTAAATTCTTTTTATTCAATGAAAAGAAGGAAATTCTTAAAATGAAAAAAGAAAATGCGGTTTTTATTATATCAGGCATTATAATTCTTGCATTGATAATCTTGATTATTTTTTCAAGCTTTATAGTGCCAATTTTCCAGAAAATTCCTCAAAAACAAGGAAAAATAGTTCATGTCCAGAAAATGCCTGTTAATTTTGAAATTGTTGAAAGCTATATAATCGGGTTTAATACTGACAGGAATTTGAATTTCGGGCAGGTTGGAAGAGGGTCAATTGCAACAAAAAAAATAACAATAATTAATGTGTTCAAAGAAAAAGTAAATGTTTCTATCAAAGTTGATGAAAATATATCAAAATTTATTTTTACAAATGAAACTGGCTTTGTATTAAACATAAATGAGAACAAAACAATTCCAATTTCAGTCAGTGTCAATAAAAGCGAGGAATTTGGAAATTATTCTGGATTTTTGGAAGTTGTTATGGAGAGAGTTTAATAAAAAGGATTATGACTTAATTTCTTGCTTTAGGTTTAAGCGAAGAAATTTATCAAACGATTTTGTTAGTCTGTTGCAGGAAAAGAAGTGAGGGCAAGCAAATTGGAATGTGAGAAAACCATTTTTTTAAAATCAACCAAGGTTCTAGCTGATGAAGAATTGTAGACTCACAAATAATTTGAGAGTTAGGTTATGCTAAATTTATAACTTGACATAACAAAGAAGCAGTGCATTTAAGAAGATTTTTTATATACATTTTTATCATAATCTTTTTCTTTTTTATACTTGTATGCCAGATAGAAGATTATCAGGAGAAGAAGGAAGATTAAAATCCAAAGCCATGAGAACCTGTTAAGTGAGGGTATTTCAAATAATCTTTCTTTTATTTCAATATAAATGGGTTCTGAAACTACTTTGACTCCTTTTAGATAAACCTCAAAAGTAAGAGGGTAAATTCCAGGCCTGGGATTTGTAGGTATTCCAGACATATTGAAATTCGCGTTCCTGTTTGAAATCTCTGTAATAATGAAGTCATTCATTGAGAAATGCGAGGAATTAGTCTTGAAAATAATGTCTGTTAAGTCATCTGTTGTAGAAAAGCTTATTTTTAAAACAAATTCTTCATTCTTATAAACAGAGCTTGGAGAATTAACAAACAAAGAATATAAAGCGTTTCTTAGGTATCTGTTTTCTTCTTCATCTTCCTGGCATCTTGATGCATTGTTTATTGCGCTACATTCAGGGCATTTTATTCCGCATGAAAAGAAACCATCCATGCTCCAGCTACTGCATAGTCGCTGAGATTCTCTTTCACAAGTTCTGACTCTCCAGATATAATAATGGCATCCAAAGATATTCTCTTTTACAGGAGAAGTTGCGAAAAGAAGAATCTTTTTTTGAGAATCAATTATTCCAAATTCATATTCATCATAAGTCTGGTCATTATCAGGGTCTATTCCGGATTCCCATTCCAAAGTTATCTGCCCTGGGATTGTGTCTTGCTTGTCAGTAAGTATTGGAGGAGAAGGGGGGGAATTTCCTACTGTAAAATAATCATAAACCCATTCAGAGCAGCAGTAATTATTGCAGGTTCTGACTCTCCAGATATGATTTGAAAAACTCAGATTGTTAATTTTCATTTCTTTTTTTCCAAAGCTGTTGGACCTTACTGCTGGATTTGAATCCAGCTGAAATTCATCATAAACAGCATAATCTTTTTGATCAGGATAAGAAACCCAATCCAGTGTTGCAGATGATTGATGTGAGTTAGGCTCATCAGTCAAAAAAGGTCTTATAGGGGGGAGGCATAGTCTGACATTCACTTCAGCTGCCTGGAATTCATTGGATACTCCATATGCTATTCCAGATTCCAAGCCAAGAACAGTATCTTTTTCAGCATACACTGTAAGCATACTTAATTTTGGAAGATTGAGATTGGCAGTAACATAATATCCAGATTCTTCAGAAGTTGTCTCTCTTGCGCATCCAACAGAACATTCATTGACTGTAACAGTCACTCTTGCATCAGAAATATTCTGGTTTTCTGTGTTATAGATATATCCTTCACATGTGCCTATATACACATCTGCATTTATCAACTTAATCAAAATCAAAACCACACAGAGGAACAATAAAATTTTTTTCATTTTATTGCATATTAAATATGTTTAGTATTAAATCTTCTTTGGAATAAATAAAAAAACCCTCTTCCTGGTCAATTGTGCCAAAAGGGTTTTTTAAGGATTTCTGGCTGAAAATGTCAAATTCCTGCCTTGATAAATTCCATTTCATGATATATCTGTACTGGTATTCTATGGGCAAGGTAAGAGAATCTATTGTTTTTGAAAAACCCAGCTGATAACTTGGCGCATTCCATCCTTCTACAAGATTCCTTGATTCATCTCCAGGAGATGTTCCATTCACATCTAAATAAGAATTAGAGTAAAAATAAATAAAATAACTCTCATCATCATTTAAATCAGGGACTGGATTTCTTGATGATCTTGGGCTGAAAATGTCAAATTCCTGCTTTTCTTGGTTCCATCTCATAATATACCTGTAATTATTTTCTGCAGATGAAAAAACATTTGAAGCATTTTTGTCTATAAGGTTCCTGCAGAATGAAAAAAAATTCCAGCCTTCACCAAAATCCAATAAACATTGACTTTCAATAATATTTATATTCAAAGAACCTGCTGTACCAGCAGCGCTTACAAATCTGATAAATAAAATACACAAAAATATATTTGTTAAAAAAATCAATTTTTTTTTCATGAATTTTAACCTCTTTAAACAATATAGAGTAAAAAATAAGACTTGTTTTATTTTTTACTCAGTCTCATCAAGTCT
This sequence comes from Candidatus Pacearchaeota archaeon, assembly GCA_018304145.1. Lineage (GTDB taxonomy): Archaea > Nanobdellota > Nanobdellia > Pacearchaeales > GW2011-AR1 > ARS1285. The sequence goes on from JAGVWU010000022.1 coordinate 2,972, forward strand.
AAACAAACGATTTGCAGTTGTCATTCTTTATTTAATGCAGTTAATTTCAAATCGTTTGAACAAATCAACACTTTTAGGTGTTGATAATATACAAAGACTTGATGATATTGAAAATGATTATTTTCATATTTTAACATAGAATCTTAGGTTTTAAAATATTACTAATCTGGATTTTGCCAGAAAATGGCATGGATAATATTTAAATATCTTGTTTATTTAGCTTTTATAATAGTGTGAATATGGCATTTAATTTTTTAAAAAAAGACGCAGGAGAAGCTCCTCCGGATGTTGGAAAAGAGGATGAATATGAGGAAAGAAAAAGAAAGGAAAACAAAAAAAAGGTTTCAGATTCTGAAAAAAAAAGAGATGAGTTAGGAAAAAAAGGAGAGGAATTAATCAGCCAGATAGAAAATAAAAAGAACCCTGCAAAAACCCCTGCAGGCTCGAGCATTTCCAATGAAAAAACAAGTTTTGAATTTGAGAAAATAAACGCTAAAATCGAGGCAATGAATTCTTTGATGAAGGGATTTAACGAGAGATTTTCAAATGTCAACCAGCAGGTTGGAGAAATAAGGGCAATGACCCTTAACAATGAAAAAGCTATTTTAAAGTCAAACCAGGATGCTTTAAAGGCAGTTGATATTGTCAAAGAGGTCCAGCCTGAAAAATTAAGGCTGGATTTTCAAAGGCTTGAAATGAAAATAAATTCCCTTGATGAGAGATTAACCTCAAACAAGCAGTATGCAGAAAGCCTGATGGAGGAATTTAAAGAAATAAAAAGAAAGGCAGGCATTTTTGATGGAGGGGTAGCAATATTAAAATTAAATGAGGACGTTAAAAAAGATTTGGTTGAACTGCAGAAAATGGGCGCAAAAGTAAGACTTAATACAGACAAATCCGAGCAGATTTTCATTGAACTAAAGAAAAATTTTGAAGAAGAAGAGAGGCTGAATAAAATAATTGACAATCTGGACAATTCTTATTCCGGATTGCAAAAAGAAATTGAAGGATTAAAACTTGACTATTCCAGGATAGTTTATGCTGATGATTTTGAGAACTTAAAAAGAAACATGAACAGTAAATTTGATTTTATTGACAATGCAGTAAATGAATTTGATGAACTGAAAGATAATAATGAAAGGATGATGCAGCTTGCTGAAAAGACAATTTTGATATCGAAAAAGAACCATGAGGATATAGATGATATTGCTATGACAATAGGGGATGATAAAATAAAAAGAGTAAGCGAATATGAAGATGAACTAAATTCTATTCTAAAAATAATTGACAGCCTTGCAGGTCAAATTTCAGCCATAAAGAAAAAAATAGGGATTGATGACAGAAAAATCTCTGTCAATCATGACAGGAAAAAAATCATGGACAAAAATAATATAACCTTTAAAAATATTGAAGTTTCTCCAAAGGTTTCAAAGCCACTGATTGCAAGAAGAAAAAACACAATCGAGAATGTCAAGAAAACAAACGAAGAGCTGGAGAAAAAATCCATTGACAGAATAAAAAATTTTAATGAGATTAAAAAAATCTAGGGTTTTTGACAATCGGTATTTATTCTTTCAGCTTGTTTTCCAAGTCTTTTATTTTTTCGTCAATATTCTTTTTTTTCAGAGATTTTTTGCTTCTAATTTTAGATTTCTTCATTTCACTCAAGAAACTCATAACTCCCAATTTTTTATACATAAGGTAAATAATGAATATTAAAATTAAAATCAAGGCAAACATCAATATCCAAGTTACTATCCACATTAAATATTCCATTTTTCTTTCAGGTAATGATATTTTTGGTATTATTTCAACCTTTTTTATTTTTTTATCTACATTATCTATGCAAACATCAGCCTCTTTTATATTATCTTTTGCATTAATAAACTCTTCTTTGCCAATATTATTTTTTATAATATCTATCAAATTTTCGCAATTTTTCAATTCTTTTAATAAATTTTCATCTGGAGCCTTATTCTTGACACTTATTATTCTGTTATTTAATCTTTCAACCTCTTTAAGAAAGTAGTCCTTCATATCAATAACTATTATTTTTCCCAATTCTTTTTTTGTTAATTGAGATGTTTTTACAGAATAATTAAAGTTTAATTCCCCTTTAAAATCAGTAATTAAAAATTTGATTTCAAACTTCTGGACCTTTCCTTTTTTTAATAAATCGTTTTTTAATGGGCTTATTGTGTAAAATTTTGAATCAATGCCTTCCAATTCCAATGCTATATTTGCAAGGTCTTTTTTCCCAATATTGTTTATTTCTAAATTAACTACCTTTTCAATATTTTTTGTCAAATAGATTATTTTTTCAAAATTTTGGATTGTAAAATCTGCTTTTTCCTCAGTTGTTGCTCCACCTCCTCCACCTCCGCCTCCTGATGGAGGAGTTACAGGGCAGACTCCGCAGTCAGATGAACAGGAAGAACAAGTTTCATCTCCGTTGCAAGTTCCGTCACCGCAAGTTATATTTCCAGAGGTTGTTGTAAATAGTTCATAAGCTCCTGCTGTTTCTGTTCCTGAATATCTTCCTAAGAAAGTTATTTTAACGTTTCCAGTATAGGTTGTTGATGGAGAATAATATTTTGTCAATGACTGCCCTCCTGAAACTGCAAAAGTTTCTCCTCCTGAATTTAATTGAGCATTTGTATCAGTTCTTGTTAAGTTCCAGCTTAAAGTTAAATCAGTGGCAGTTGTTCCATTATTATGAACTATTACAGAGATATTAAGATAATTTATAGTTGAGTTTATTATTGTTATTGTTCCTACATCAAATAATGCCCCTACTAATTTCCAAAACTGGTTTGAGTAATAAGAGAGTGAAGATTTTGTTGCATTGACAACGGTCTTCCATTGTCCTGTTGTCTGGGAAGAAGGAACAGAATAAGTATAGTTATATACCCCTGTTTGTTTTGAAGTCATGTCTGTTGGCCCGGTTATTAAATTTTCCAAAGGGTCATATAGAGATATTTTAATTGAATCTGGATTTGAATAAATTCCATTTAAACTAAAATAAGCTTCTGCATAATAATCATTGGATGTTTGAACCTCTGGGTAACCCGCAATATCCAAATAATAAACTGTGGCATTGGCTCCTCCGCCACCTCCTGCACTTGAAGAATTAACCTGAATATTAAAATTAGAAGAATTCCAGAAATTTCCATAGAGGTCTGTGTAAGTTACATTTATAGTATAAGTAGATTCTGTTAGTGGAACAGAAACTATCCAGATTGCTGTTTTTGTTTCATTATTATTAAAATTTCCCATTGATAAGTTTTGGGAATAATTAGAGATAAAAATAAAATCATTTGGAACATTCAGGTAAGCATAGATATCTTTTAAAACATCAGTTGCATTTAACTGAGAGGTTATTCTTATTAATGAAAAAGGCATGGCTGTTGAAGGAGCAGCTTCATTCTGAGTTGTTGCATTGGGTTTTCTTATTGTAAAAGACTGCCAGTTCATAGAGTTATTTAAATTTCCAGTTGTGTCATTGGCATAGACTTTAAATTCATAATTTCCAACTGCAACTGCGGTCCAGCTGACATTGTAGGTTTCTGCAGAGTCATTTCTCATTGTTAAGTTTGTTTGAGGGGTTGTGTTTATTGAAACCCATACTGCCCTTATATTAGGTTCAGATACATTTGCATAAAATTGAATAGTTTCTCCTGAAGAAATATCAGATTCAATCCATTGAGCAGTTATGTTTGGAGGAATGCTGTCAACAAGGCTTCTTATATTAAAAGCTGAATTAGAAGAATCATTGGAGGTTATATGAGAGTCATTGACAATTATTGTTATGAAATAACTTCCATATAACCCTGTTGTATTCCATGAATAAGAGCAGTTGTTTGCTGTCAAGGTTGAACTGTCTGCATCTGTGCAATATTTAGTTAAATTTAAATTTAAGGCAATTAAATTTGTTGTTAAATTTTGAATTTCACTATAATAAATATTTCCCGCCAAATAATCTAAATCTGAATCAGAAACATTGAATTTTATTGTTGAGTTTCCCAGGGATTGATTGAAAGTTTCCCCTCCATTTGGCTGAATAACAGTTATATTCGGGGCATGGTTAACATAAAAATAACTTTGATTTATATTTGAACAATTTTGGCTTCCTGAATCACACACTGCTGCGTAAAAAAGAGTTGTTCTGTTATCAATTGACAAAACAGAATAATTGCAGGAGGAAATAAAAGAAGAGGAGGATTGAGAAGAGCCTTCAAGGGAATTGTTGCAGTAAGTTTTATCATTGCATCCTGTTAGATAGGAAATATTTGAGGAATTGCAGACAAAGAATTGCGCTGGATTTCCTTCTAAATCAGTCCAGTTTACTGTGAAATTTACCTGCTCTCCAATTTGTTTTGGCGATGATAAAATAGAATTCTGCGATAAATTATTTATGGTAGGGACTGCGTTGGAGGTGTAATCTATGATTATTTTTGGCCTTTGTGATGATTCTTCTGCATCAGAGGATGCAAAATCTGTAAAATTTCCTGCCTGAGAATCATTTGAAATAAAGATTAATCCTAAATTTTCATAGCTCCCATTTACCCAGCCTCTCACAAGAGAAGTTATTGTAAAATTATAAAAATATCCAGAGGTATTTGAAAAAACAGCATAATCTATTTCTTCTGAATAATCTCCTCCTGCAGTCGCCCATGAATTTGAAGAATTGAAGCTTGTCCAATTGACTGTTGTTTCATTCCAGGAAGAAGTCAGCCTGTAAATTTTTATTGTGCGATTTCCAAATCCTGAAGAAGAGTTTAGATATAACTGAAGTTTTGCATTTGTTATTGTGTTTACTGAACTTACATTTGAAATATTAAATTCAACTATGAATCTGTGTTCCAGCCCTGAAATTATTTTTCCCACTCTTAGAAAAGACTGGGCGCCAAAATTAGCTCCTGAATTTTCCCTTATATAAGCATCTTTTCCTTCTTCTGCACCTGGCTGGGATTCAAAAATGGTTGAATTAATAAAAGGCAAGACTATAAATAAAAATAAGAAAATTATTACAATTATTTCTAAGATAAGCATTCTCTTTTTTTGCATGGATTAATAAAGATTATTCGGTTTTAAAATCTATTGATGATTATTTTTACAGAAATCAGAAGACTCTATTAAACTATAGTAAAAGACAGAAATTTTTCCTTAGAAATTTCTGCTTTTCCTAATAAGTCAAGGAAATAAAAAGCATTTATGCATCTAAATAAATATTAATTATAGGAAATAACATTAATTTCCGTATATTTTGCTATGTTATTTCCTAATAATCAAATAACTAACGACTTCCGATTATTAAAGTTATTTGATATAAATGCTTTTTATTTGACACAACGATAGAGGAAATTTCAGTGCGAGAAAATTCTTTCAGAAGGATTTTCTGCACAGAAAATCCATTGGATTTTCATGTGTCATTGACTATAAGGATAAAATAATTTTTATTATATAACCTATAGTGAAAGACATAAATATTTTATCTATTTTTACTAGGTTTAAATCAGTTCAATTGAATCATCTTTTTTACCATTTATTTTAAAAATCTCTCTTTGCAATTCTTTTATATACTGAGCAAAAAAAGATAACTATATCTCTCAAGAATTTTTAATTCTTGATGACTATCAGGAATTTGCATTCCTGAAGCTTTAGGATGCAGAATATTTTGCTTCTTTTTTAGCTCGGTATCCTAAAAACAAGTGCCTGCAACAAACCCACACTTAAAAGTGTGGGTGGCACATTGTTTTTTTGATCTTTAAAAAAGTGATAAAATAGCTTTTATTAATATAAACCCAATTATTGTTATTGTTATTATTTTTATTATATCTAATAACATATCAGCCGGACCTGTTCTTCTACTCATTTTTTGAAAACCTCTTTTTGCAATGTTTTTATTTCAGCTTTAATATTTATTAAGTGTTCATGTATTTTAAGCTTTTCTGATAATCTATTTTGTTCAATTTTTTGATTATCTAATTCTTGATTAATTTCATTTATTTTCATATAAACTACAATTATAATACTTACAGAAATTGCAATAATTAAAATAAAATTATTGCTTAAAAATTGTTTTAATCCAATTTTTTCTAGGTTTATTGAAATGGATAGCAATGCAGTGAGAATTAGCCCTATTATTGTGATTAGAATATCTTTTGATTCAATTTTCATAAAAATTCTTCTTTATTAGCCACTAATAAACATTTATATATGATGAAATAATCTTCAAATTATGAATAAGGATACTGAAAAAACATCCAGGGAAAATGTATTGTTTGATTCAGAAGAAATAAATGGAATTTCAATAAAAGGTTATGATTTCAATAAAGGTGTTGATTATAATAAAATTTTAGACAGTTATCTGTCAACTGGATTTCAGGCATCGCATTTTGCAAAAGCAATTTATATTATTGATAAAATGATTCAAGAAAAAGCAACAATTTATCTCGGCTATACTTCCAATCTCGTCACCTCTGGGATAAGGGATATTATAAGGTATCTTGCAGAATATAAAAAAATTAATGTTCTTGTTACAACTGCCGGAGGAATTGAAGAAGATATTATAAAATGTTTGGGGGATTTTAAGTTAGGGGAATTTTCAGCTTCAGGGGAATTATTAAAAAAACAAGGAATAAACAGAGCTGGAAATATTTTTATTCCAAACTCAAGATACTGCAGATTTGAAGATTTTATTAACCCTATTCTTGAAAGATTGTATAAAAAACAGCAGGAAACCGGAGATATAATTTCTGTTTCGGAATTAATCAAATTATTAGGGAAGGAAATTAATAACCCTGAAAGCATTTATTATTGGTGCTATAAAAATAATATTGATGTTTACTGCCCTGCTATTACCGATGGAAGCCTTGGAGATATGATACATTTTTTTATGTATGAGCATAAGGATTTTAAAATTGATATTGCCAGTGATATTCATAAATTAAATGAGTACACTATTGTTCAGAAAAAAACAGGAATTATACTATTGGGAGGGGGAGTGATGAAACATCATATATGCAATGCAAACATGATGAGAAACGGAGCTGATTATGCAGTTTATATAAACACAGGGGAAGAATGGGATGGAGCTGATTCAAATGCCCGGCCTGATGAAGCAGTATCCTGGGGGAAAATTAAAAAGGACTCTGAATCAATAAAAGTTTTTGGAGATGCGACAATACTTTTTCCTTTGATTGTGGCAAAGACATTTGCTTTGAGTAAATAAAAACAGGATTTTTATATGGATGAAAATAATTTAGAAATAAGAAAATCTAGTGTGTCTGGAAAAGGTGTTTTTACAAAAAGACCTATAAAAAAAGGAGAGAGGATATGTTTTATGAAAGGTAAAATATGCACTATTAATCAAATGAGTGCTTTGGTTGATTGTGATTTGGAAGAAGGATCTGACCCTCTTGGAATTGACGATGAATTATACATGGATTTGGATGAATTGCACAGGTCAATTAATCATTGTTGCAACCCTAATTCATTTCTACGTGGAAAAAATGAACTTATTGCCTTAAGAGATATAGAAAAAGGTGAGGAGATATTTTATGATTATTCAACAACAATGAATGACAATAAAGAAAAAATTGAAAAATTAGGCGGAGAATTATGGACAATGGAGTGTAAATGCAACAGTGAAAACTGCAGAGGCATTGTAAGTCAATTTAAAGATTTGCCAAAAAATTTACAGAATTATTATTTGAAAAATAAATTTGTACCCAACTTTATTTTGAAGGCTTTTTATAAAAATTAATTATCTTCTTTTTTTTCTTATGCAGGAGCGAGGGTCTGTTGAATCATATACGCCTAATTTTCTTAGCACTTCATTTATATCAGGTTCATCAGGATCTGCAAAAGCATAGAACATGTCTAAATCTTTAATTGGAATACTGGTTTCTGTTTCTTCTTGAGTTAACAATGCTTCAAAGTCAAAAGGTTTTAATAAAATCTGTTCACGAACATATATCATTTCATTTCCTATTGTTCCTGGCTTGAATCTTTCTTCAAGAGAAACTAAATGAACGTTTGTATATTTTGACATTTATTTTTTATTAAATGTATGTTTAAAAATCTTTTGTAAAGGATGAACTCATTAATAGCTTTTTCCCACATAGACAAAATAGTCTGCAGGATTATTGCAGATTATGCATTTTTCCCCCTTAATCTTTTTTTCATCAATAAAAAGAGCTTTTGCGCCCTTTGTTTCAAATTTTATCATTTCTTCGCATTTTTCATTTTTGCACAAAGGAACAATTCCAACTTTTTTGCTTTCAATTATTTTTTTTATATCCTTTAAATTATCTGATGATTGAATTTTGCCTTCAAATAATTTTTTTGATTTATTAAACAAGTTTTTTTGCATTTCTTCTAAAATTTTTGGGATTCGCTTTTTTAAATTAATTATTTTAATCGGGTCTTTTTTAAGATTATCCCTTCTAAATAAAATAACCTGTTTTTTTTCCAAGTCTTTTGGACCTATTTCAATTCTGATTGGGATGCCCTTTAATTCATATTCATTAAATTTAAATCCCGGCCTTTGGTATTCCCTTTCATCTAAAATAGGATTAAATTCACTTAGTTCTTTTTGAATTTTTTTTGCTTCTGCAAGAACCTGTTTTTTTGTTTTTTCATCAAAAATAGGGATTATCACTATCTGATTAGGGGCTATTTTTGGAGGAAGAATAAGTCCTTTTTCATCTGAATGAACTGCAAACATTACCCCTAGCATTCTTGTTGATATTGCAAAGGTATTTTGATTTGCATATTGCGCCTTTCCAAATTCATCTAAGAATTTAATATTATAAGCCTTTGCGAAATTTTCACCATCATGATGAAAACAAGGGCCTTCTATTGCCTTTCCATTAGGAAGTATGTAATGAAATTTTTCTGAGAATACAGCACCTGCAAATTTTTCTCTTTCTGTTTTTCTTCCATAAACTCCATACAATGCCAAGAAATTTTCACATACCTCTTTGTAAGTTTTTTTAATTTCATCCCTTTCTTTAAGGGATTCTTTTTCATTTGCATAAACAGTATGCCCCTCATTCCATAAAAATTCTCTTGTCCTTAAAAATGGAACCGGATGCCTGAATTCCCATCTTATTGCATTATTCCATTGATTTAATTTTAAGGGTAAATCTCTCCAGCTTTTTATCCACTTGGAATAAGAAGGATACATTATTGTTTCTGAAGTTGGCCGAACAGCCAATCGTTCATTTAATTTTGTGTCTCCTGCATGAGTAACCCAGGCAACTTCAGGAGAAAATCCTTTTACATGCTCTTTTTCCCTAGATAATAATTTTTCCGGAATTAAAATAGGAAAATAACAGTTTTTGACTCCCAAATTCTTAAATCTTTTATCACATTCTTCTTTTATTTTTTCCCAAATTGCATATGCAGTTGGCCTGAAAACTATGCATCCAGAAACATCAGTATAATCCGCCAAGTCTGCTTTTAGCATTATCTGCGTGAACCAGTCTGAAAATTCATCTTTTTCAGCAGTTATTCCTAATTCAGATTTTTTCTCATTATTCACTTTTGTCATATAATATAATCTGAATAAAAGTATTTAAACTTGTTGAATTTATTTAGAGAATTCTATTAAAATTATTAAAGATGAGAAGCAGGGTAGAATATTAAGGGTAATTTTTATTGGTATTTATAAATAATCCTCAGTAACATAAATCTGTTTTATTTCTTGGGTCAATCCAATCTGGCTTATGCTGAATTACTGCTCCTGCTATGGGGAATGAAGAAATCAGAGTTTTATTCCTGCATTGTATTTCATAATCCTGGCAAAAATTGGTTTCATTGCAAATTGCTTTGGTATAAGTGTATTCCTGAATAAATTTGCTGTCCTCAATTGCCTGGCTGGTTAGTATAGTGTTTCCTGCTAATATTGGTTTAAATATTAAGAATGAAATTGATATAATAACAATTATAAGAAAAATGCTTGCTACAAAGAAAACTAATTTTTTGTTCATAAGAATATATTGGAAGAATATTAATAAGGTTTTCTTTTGATGCGATGTAACAAAAATAAAGGAAGTTTCGCAAACCTTTATTTTTCTTTTTTATTAATGTCAGTATAAATTGAATTGGGCAGAGTAAGAAAAACATATTTTTGTGTTTTATATACTTATAGGATAAGAAATTAATTTCAGGACAATTTACTTTTTCCTTTGATATAATAGGTAATTTTATAATCCATTAATTCTTAAATTTTTAGAGAGCCTGTAGTTCAATGGATAGAACACTTGGTTTCGGCCCAGGTGATCGGGGTTCAATTCCTCGCAGGCTCGTTTTTATCTACTGCAAGTAGTATGTCGTTTGTGGTTGGTGGTAACGGGTTGGTGGTAAAGATGAATATAGCTATAGTGAAAGACATAAGTTTTTCCTTAGAAATTTCTGCTTTTCCTAATAAGTCAAGGCGCATGAACTGTGGAAATATCAGCGTTCTTGACTATATAAAGTTTATAAGTTTGATAATTAAATAAAGATGGTTCAAGATTTTAAAAAACTACAAATATGGCAAGAGAGTTTTGATTTAGGCATTGATATTTATAAATCTGTTATACCCAATCTTCCAAAAGAAGAACTTATGGTTTGAGTTCTCAATTGAGAAGAGCCTTAGTTTCTATTAGTTCCAATGTCGCGGAAGGCACTGGCAAACGAACAAGCCGAGATTTTGCAAGTTATATTTACAATGCATTGGGAAGTACTTAAAAGTCGAAGAGATTCTTAAATTAGGAATAGGATATTTATGTAAAATATCTAAATAATCCAAATCCCAAAGATTTATATATCGGTAAGATTTATCTTACAATATACTATAAGGGGCAAAATAAAAATGGAAGAAATTGCAATAACCCAAATAAGTTCTAAAGGACAGATTGTAATACCTCGAGAAATGAGGCGAGATTTAAAAGAAGGGGATAAGCTTGTTGTGATAAAGAACAATGAGCAGATAATCCTTAAAAAAGCTGATAAATTTAGTAAAACTCTTGAAGAAGATTTGGAGTTTGCCAGAAGAACCGAAGAAGCATATAAAAGACATGAGAGAGGAGATTTTATAGAAATGAATGGAGATAAATTTATTAAAGAAATGAAGAAATGGTAGAATCTCGATAAGCAGTTATTTGTCAATGGTTGGTAGTTAATCATTGGTTTTTAAAAAGGGTTTTAAAAATGGTAATAATAATCTATGATAAAGATTTTCAAAGAAGCCTTGAGAAAAGAAAAGATAATATTTTTAGAGAACAAGTAAAAAAACAGATTAAAAGAATTATTCAAAATCCTGAAATCGGAAAACCTATTATGTACTCAAGAAAAGGAACAAGAGAAGTTTATATTGGTCATTTTAGGCTTTCATATAAATATCATTATGAAAAGGATACTATTGAATTTTTGGAAGTGTATCATAAAGATGAGCAATAAAATGGGTTCGAAAAAGTCTAAAGTTTCTGGAAATATATTACAAACCATAAACATTAGTATTACCAATGACAACTACTAATTAATTGAATCAATCATCTACAATTTTTTCAAGCCAGTCAACATCTTTTATCAGACCTAAAACATGCTGAGGAATTCTTGCTCCTATTTGCCTGCTATTAACACCATGAAGATAAACATCTATTTTTTGTTCTCTTAGAACTGAAAGAATTTTAGATGCATTCGAACCTTGTTTGTATGTAATCATATACCTTTGATTTTGGTTTTCTGTATCTGACATATTTATGGTTGTCTTAATAGGTTTTTAAGAATTTATACTGAATAATGATTATTATCCATTTTCCAATAATATTGCCAAAACAACACAGGCAACAATTATTATTGAAGAAATTATATTTCTTAGGGCAATTTTTTCTTTTAAGAAAATTTTTGCAAAAATGTAAATAAATACAGGAGTTAGTATAAATAGAATTGTTGTGAAAACAATCCCATAAACTTCATAGCCATAATACAAGATTATCCTGTAAATAACCCAGATTATTCCTGTTAATAATATGAATAAGCTTGTTTTCTTATCAGCTTTGAATTTAGGCCTGAAAATCATCCATGTAATAAAGAAAATTATCAGGCATCTTAAAAAATAAAAGGTAAAGGAATTATAATATTGAAGAATGAATTTTGAGAGAACTAATTCTATTGCAAAAAACAAGCTTCCCAATAATGCAGATGTTATATATTTGTCAAAGATTAAATGATGTTTTTGGACATGAGAGAGGACAAGAGTTGTGCTTGCTACAATTCCAAGTATTAATATGGAATAATTTCTTTCCAAATAATAAATTTGGAAGAAAAAACTCATTATAAAAGCCAATAATATTGTGAACAAGGGCTGCATTAATCTTATTGGCTCTAATATTGTAAGGTTTTCCCTTTTTAATGCTACAAATGTAAAAAGATTAGCCAAGATTGAAAAAAAGATTATTAAGAAAAAAACAAACAAATTTTTCAATAAATAAGCTTCTGGAGAGATTTTCCAGAAAAAGAAAATTAACGGAAGCATTGCAATTACAATGGCTAAAAAACCAAAAACAGTGTAATTTTTGTAGTTAAGATATTTCTTTTTTAAAATAATTTTTTCAATTGTCATTCCTGCTCCTTCTAGGAATGCTCCGATTATTGGTAAGTATATCATTCTCTAAGGCACCAAGTTTCCTTGAAGCAACCTCCTTTAAATTGGGACTTCGTCATAGCCTCTTTTTTGATTTAAATTTATTTAATATAGCAAGGACTAATAAGACTATTAGCAATATAAAGATAAGGAAATCAAGATTTATCTGGTTTTTTTTGATATTTATTGCATAACCTGTTAGATTGTTTAAATTTATTGACAGGGCAAATAAAGCAAAAATTCCTATTGTCCCTATAAATTTCAAAGCAGTTTCTAATCCGGATTCTTCTCTCTCTGCTGTTATAATTGCACCATGCCTTTTTGTTATTGTTCCGGGTTTAATTGGCTTGTTTAAATCATACTGAGGGTCTGAACGAAAGAATCTATAGCGAACTTCCTGGTTTGGCATTTCAAATAATTTTTTCAGGTCTACTTTTTTTAAGTTCAGTTCTGCCGCATAATTATAGCCTCTGATGTGATGCAAAATATTTCTTCTTCTGGTTTTTAATCTTCTGAGATTTTTATTTTCTATAGGCAACTCTTGTTTCTTTTTTCTAATGCTTTTTAATTCATCTAGAGCATCTTCTTGTGTTGGAGAGCCAATGAAATCCAAAAGGTCTGACCTGTTTGTTACATCTTGTAAAATTTGCCTTCCAAGATAACCAAAAAATTCATCAGTTAATTGTTCAGCCTTGTCGTGATATTTCGGGGTTTTTTTTAGAAAGTTATAAGCTCTTGTTAGCACTCTCGGTATCATTTGAGATTTTTGCCTTCTTAAATAAACTCTCAAGAAGTGTCCAATTTCCTCACCAATTTCATCGCCAGAATGAATTTTATTTTCAGAAATGTTTATTTCATTAAGTTTTCCATTATAATAAGATACCTTTGAGAGATTAACTCCAGGGTAATCTGATTCCGGAATTTTTATTCCTATTCTTCTTGCCATTTTAAATAGTAATTCATATACTCTTAGCTGTGTTTGCTGCTGACTATTGGAAGTATTAATATGAGGTTTCATTTTCACCTGATTTTTTTAACACATAAAAAATGCTCTTTGCGTACGCTATGGGCTTTAGCCCATAAAAAGCAAAGGCATTTTTTGGGTGATCAAGAACCAGACACGCCATGTTGCTTTAGCCCATGGTTCTTGACATTATATGCCAATCGCATTTTAAATATTCTTGTTTTTTGTTAAGTAAACTTTCAGGCTGTGCTACAATTCAATTTGATTATTTTTAATAATCAAATAAAAAATAAGATTTTTATTATTAGCAGATAATATTCCTCTTTTTATCCATATCTT
>JAGVWU010000023.1 GCA_018304145.1 Candidatus Pacearchaeota archaeon
AAAGGTAAAGTTCTGGGCTTATAACCAGTTGATAGGGTTAAAAAATTAAGAAGTTAGAGAGAACTAGCCTTCTGTGTTGTATTCATACAACACAGCTACAAATTAAAAACCTTTAAATATTCTATAATTAATTTAGATAACTATCAAGAAGAAAAAATGGATGAAACGCAAAATTATAAGATAAAAGACATTTCACTGGCAGAACTTGGAAGAAGGGAAATAGAAATTGCTGAAAAAGAAATGCCAGGATTAATTGCTTTAAGAGAAAAATATTCTGGAAAAAAACCTCTTAAAGGAGCAAGAATCACGGGAAGTCTTCATATGACTACTGAGACAGCAGTTTTAATTGAAACTCTTGTTAATCTTGGTGCAGAAGTTCGCTGGGCTTCTTGCAATATTTTTTCAACTCAAGATGATGCAGCAGCAGCTATTGCAAAAGCAGGAATTTCTGTATTTGCATGGAAAGGAGAAACTTTAAAGGATTATTGGTGGTGTACAGAAAGGGCTTTGGATTTTGAGGGAGGATTAGGACCTAATTTAATTGTGGACGATGGAGGAGATGCAACTTTAATGATTCATAAAGGAGCTGAAATAGAAAAAAATCCTTTAATCTTAGAGCAGGATTTTTCTCAAGAAGGAGAAGATTTTCAGGAATTAATAAAATGTTTAAATGAAATTTATAAAAAAGATTCTTATAAATGGACAAAAATTTATAAGAATATAAAAGGAGTTTCAGAAGAAACTACAACTGGTGTTCATAGATTGTATCAGATGCTGGAACAGGGAAAGCTTTTATTTCCGGCAATTAATGTGAATGACTCTGTTACAAAATCCAAATTTGATAATTTATATGGTTGCAGAGAAAGTTTAGCAGATGGATTAAAAAGAGCCACAGGAGTAATGATTGCAGGAAAAACAGCAATTGTATGTGGTTATGGAGATGTTGGAAAAGGTTGCTGTCAATCTATGAGGGGATTTGGAGCAAGAGTTATTGTAACTGAAATTGATCCGATATGTGCTCTTCAAGCTTCAATGGAGGGCTATGAAGTAAAACCTATTGAAGATTGTCTTAATGAAGGAGATATTTATATTACTGCAACAGGAAATTGCGATGTAATAACTTTGGAACATATGAAAAAAATGAAAGACCAATCAATTGTTTGTAATATTGGACATTTTGATAATGAAATACAAGTCAATGATTTAAACAAGTCTTTAGATATTAAAAGAATAAATATTAAACCTCAGTTTGATAAATATATTTTTTCAGATGGACACGAAATTTTCATTCTTGCAGAAGGAAGATTAGTTAACTTAGGTTGTGCAACAGGTCATCCAAGTTTTGTTATGAGCAATTCTTTTACAAATCAAACTTTAGCTCAGTTAGAGTTATGGACTAAGAAATATGAAATAGGAGTCTATAGATTACCAAAAGAATTAGATGAAGAAGTAGCAAGACTGCACTTGTCAAAGATTGGAGCAAAATTAACAAAGCTAACGAAAAAACAATCTGATTATATTGGAGTTCCAGCACAAGGCCCATTTAAATCTGAACATTACAGATATTGATTTTAATTTTGCAATTGATAAATTCTTTAAAGCCTCGTTTCATAATTTTACCCTATGCGCGAGTAGCTCAGCCCGGATAGAGTCGCGGCATCCTAAGCCGTTGGTCGGGGGTTCAAATCCTCCCTCGCGCATTCAAATCTTATAAAATTCAATTACTAATTTAAATACGCCCGCACCGGGCGCTTCAAACAAAGATTTAAAAAACTTCTAAATCTATTCTAAATTATGCGTGGGTAGTATAGTGGTTAGTATTACTGGCTTCCAAATTTTAAATGAAGATACCAGTCGACCCGGGTTCAACTCCCGGCCCGCGCATTCTTTATTTTCTTTTTAGAGTATTTAGTTATCTTTTCAATTATATCCTTTAAAGAATAAAACTTTATAAGAGGATTTCTACAGTTCTAATCATGGATGCTCCTCTTAGAATAGCAATAGTATCTATTGCAGACAACGATTTTAGGTATCCAATAATTGGTCCAACAATCATAGCCAAATCAGTGAAAGATAATTGTAAAGAGGTAAAAGTTCGTTTGATTGATAATACTTTTGAAGAAGTTTATAAAGAAGTTAAAAAATTTAATCCAGAAATTATTGGTTTTTCAACATTTACCCAGTCATACCAAAGAGCAATAGATTTTGCAAAAACAATAAAAAATGAAATTCCTAATATAAAACTAATTATTGGCGGACCTCACATAACAACTCTTCCAGAATCTTTTAATCCTATTTTTGATTTTGGAATTATTGGTGAAGGTCAAAATTCCTTTCCAGAGTTAATAGAGACAATAAGAAAAAATAAATCTGTATCAAAAATTAAAGGACTAATTTATTTTAAAAATAAAAAATTAATGAAAAATAAACTATCAGAGGAACTTGGAGATATAAATGAAATTTTTCCATTAGAATATACCCTTCTTAACAAAGGATATTTTAAAAAAAAATTTATACCGGAAATTTTTAAATTTGGAATACAAATGGGTATGATGACTTCTATAGGTTGTCCATTTAATTGTAGGTTTTGTTCAATAAAAGCCTGCTGGAAAAAGATGAGATTTAGAAAAATAAGCAATGTCCTGGAGGAAATAAAAAATTTGTATTATGATTATAAAGTTAGGCACATAGATTTGTTTGATGATTTATTTACAATTAACAAGAATCGACTAATAGAGTTCAGGGAAGAGTTGAAAAAAGAAGGTTTGTTAGGCAAGATAAGTTTTTCATGCCAAGCAAGAGTTAATACAATTGACGAAGAAATGTTAACAGTATTAAAAAGCTTAAACATTAAAACTATTGTTTTTGGTTTTGAATCTGGTTCTGATAGAGTTTTAAAATACATTAAAAAAGATTCATCTTTGTCTTTAGAATTAAACAAAAAAGCAATCCTTTTATGCAAAAAACACAGGTTTAATGTTTATGGAGGTTTGATGATTGGAATACCAGGCGAAAAAATAGAAGATATGGATAAAACTATAGAATTTATTGACTTTGCAAAAAAGGCAGGAGTATCAAGAATCTGGCTACAAATTTTAATTCCTTGTCCTGCAACAGAGATTTGGGAGTTGGCAAAGTCAAGGGGAAAGATTAATGAAGATTTTTATAAGGATACATCCAGCACTTATAACAAGGAAAAACCTCTTCTTTTAGATCCAGACGTACCTTTGGAAGAATTCATTAAAAAGTATAAATTAGCTAAAAAAAAGTGCCAATATTTTGTTTACAAAACCATCCTAAAAACAATTTTATATAATCCTATTGCAATATTATATTTTCTCAAAGATAGCCCTCTTTATTTAAAAAGATTTTTTAATTTTATAAAACAGTAGTTTTTACTACTGCTTTTTGTTTCTTTAATATCAAAACCTTTAAAATACCCCTTTCTATTTATTTAACATATGAATAATCAAACTGAAGAAAAAAAATCCTTAACAAAATCTGAATTATACGATAAGCATTATAAGACTATATTGACAATTCCAGTCATTATTATGGTTCTGTCTTTAGCCTATTTAGCATATTTTTATTCGCAAAACGGAGATATTATGCTTAAAGACATTTCTTTGTCAGGAGGCTCAACAATAACAATTCAGGGAGATATTGATTCAAATGCCATTGAATCAGCAATAAAATCACAATTTCCAGATTTATCAATAAGAAAACTAACTGACATTGGAACTGGAAAGTCTTTAGCATTAATCTTAGAGACCTCTGCCCAGCCAGATGAAATTAAACCTGCCTTAGAAAAATATTTGGGATATAAATTGACTGATGAAAATTCAAGCTTTGAATTTACAGGTCCGTCTTTAAGTGAGAGTTTTTATAAACAGCTTTTGATTGCTTTATTAATATCATTTATCTTAATGTCTATTGTTGTTTTCTTTTCTTTTAAGACATTTATTCCAAGTTTAGCAGTCATATTTGCAGCTTTTTCAGATATAGTAATGCCTTTGGCTTTGATAGATTTTTTGGGAATAAAAATATCTGCAGCAGGAATTTCTGCATTTTTAATGTTAATTGGTTACTCTGTAGATACAGATATTTTATTGACATCTAGAGCCCTTAGGAAAAAAGGCGGTAATTTAAATCAAAGAATTTTTGGAGCATTTAAAACTGGAAGTTTTATGACTTTGACTGCTTTGATTGCAGTTTTGCCAGCTTTTTTTATTATATCCGGGCTTCCAGATTCATTCAGGCAGATATTCTTTATTTTGGCACTGGGATTATTTGCAGACTTAATAAACA
Organism: Candidatus Pacearchaeota archaeon; assembly: GCA_018304145.1. Taxonomy (GTDB): domain Archaea; phylum Nanobdellota; class Nanobdellia; order Pacearchaeales; family GW2011-AR1; genus ARS1285. The sequence goes on from JAGVWU010000023.1 coordinate 4,309, forward strand.
CATGGCTTACTAATGCCAGCATAATTAAATGGTATTGTGTAAAAAGGAGAATAGAATAATGATAAAATTATCCTGGAAACTTTGGCTGTTGATAATAATCCTGTTATCTTCTGCACTAATCCTATTTCCTAATTTTGAAAAAGGAGTTGTGATTAAAAGTGTTGATCAAAATTCAACTGCCTACGAAGAGGGATTAAGAACTGGGATGATAATAAAATCCATTAATAGTGAATCAATAAATAATTTTGAAGACTATACTAAAATAATGAATTCAGTCTTTCCATCTGAAAAAATTAATCCATCTTCTATAAACAAGATTATTCAAAAAACAGATTTAAATTCTTCAACACAAAACAAAATTTCATCAAACCCTGTAAATAACAGCTCAAAAAATACTACTTTTCAAAAAACCAAAGAACTTCCTAAAAATAAAACAAAATTAATCATAAACACAAAAGATTCTGAATTTTTGTTATACACAAACGAACCGCCAAAAATTACTATAGAGAATATTCAAAAAACTAAGATTAAAACTGGATTGGATTTGAGCGGAGGAGCAAGAGCTTTAGTTAAGCCCGAAGTTAGAGTTTCTCAGTCTGAATTAAAGGACTTAATTACAATAACAAGCAACAGGCTTAATGCCTTTGGCATTTCAGATGTTTCAGTAAGATCAGTTTCAGATTTGTCTGGGAATAATTTTATGTTAGTTGAAGTTGCAGGAGCAACTCCTTCTGATTTAAAAGAACTGGTTTCAAAGCAAGGTAAGTTTGAAGCAAAAATAGGAAATGAAACAGTTTTTGTAGGCGGAGAACAGGATATAACTTATGTTGCAAGAACAGGTGAACAATCAGGAATATATTCTTGTGATACAGTAAGCCAAGGAGAATATTGTAATTTCAGGTTTGTTATTTCTTTAAGTGAAGCATCTGCAAAAAGGCATGCCAGCATAACAAACAAAATAGGAATTAATTCAACCAACCCCCAATATCTAGATAAGCAGTTAGATTTATATTTAGATGGAAAATTAGTGGAGTCTTTGTATATAGGAAAAGACCTGAAAGGAAGTGAAACAACCCAGATAATGATAAGTGGTTCAGGGCAAGGAGCTAACCGGGAAGATGCTTATAACAATGCTTTAAACAACATGAAGCAATTGCAGACTGTTTTAATAACAGGCAGCCTTCCATATAAATTAGAAATTGTAAAATTAGATACAATTTCTCCTTCTTTAGGAAAAGAATTTGCAAGAAATATAATTTATCTTGCTTTGATTGTATTTTTAGGAGTTTCAATAATTTTATTTATTAAATACCAGAAAATAAAAATAACTTTAGCTGTTATCCTTACTATGTTTTCTGAAGCATTTATTACTTTAGCAATTGCAGCGCTTATAAAATGGAATTTAGATGCACCAAGCATTGCAGGAATAATTGCAGGAATGGGCACTGGTGTTAATGACCAGATAGTTATTTTGGATGAATCGGTTTCAAATAGGGAAACAAATCTAAAAGAGAGAATAAAAAGTGCTTTTTTTGTTATAATGACTGCATTCTTATTAATAATAGCAGCAATGATTCCCTTATTTTGGGCAGGAGCAGGAATGCTGAAGGGATTTGCATTAACTACCATAATAGGGGTTAGCGTAGGAATTTTAGTTACAAGGCCTGCTTTTGCAGATATTGTAAGGATGATTTTAAAAGATTAAAAAGAGGTTAAAAATATAGTAATTATGTTACCAAAATGGCATATTTTATTAGGGGCAATCGTTTCAGTAACTCTTTATTATATTTTTAATCTAAGCTTTGTTCAATTTCTTTTAATTTTTCTATCGTAAGTATAATTGATTTTAATAATTATCTCTATTATATTCATATGAAAAAGGATTTTAATGTCAAGAACTAAACGCGCCATGTGACTTTAAGCTATGGTTTTTAATCACACAAAAATGCCTTTCTCTTCATTTGAAATAAATAAACTTATTTTAGTTTCTATCTATTAAAATAGATATGGTACGCAAAAAGCATTTTTTATGTCTTAAAAATTTTCTAAAATATATACTAATATTAAGAATAAATATAAAATAAGTCTGTTGGTAATTAAATAATCAATAAAAATTTATATACTCTCCTTTTCTGCTATTGAAATGGCTAAAGTGTTATTAATTCAGCCTCACGTAGACATAAGAATATCTGGAAAAGGACATGACCAGATACCTCTAGGTCTTATTTATGTTGCAACAGCAATCAGAAATAAACATAGTGTTTGTATTTATGATAGGAATATAAAGCCGGATAATAATGAGTTTTTTAGTTTTTTAGAAGATTTCAAACCAGATATTGTTGGATTCAGTTCCATGACTTCCTCAATGTTACTGGATATAATTCAGCTTGGCCCTCTAATTAAAGAGAAGAATAAAGATATAATCTTGGTCGTTGGAGGGGTTCATGCAACTGTTGAACCAGAATCTTTTTTAAATGAACCTTGTATAGACTATGTAATAAGAGGAGAAGGCGAATCAGCTTTCTTAGAATTTTGTGATATCTTTGATAAAAATAAAAAAGAATTAAAAAATCTAAAAAATGTTAATAAAAACGAATTAAGAACTTCTATTAATTTAAACCAACTTGAAAATCCGGATTTTAATTTGATTGATATTCGCAGGTATGTTAATATATGGATTAGCACCAGTAGAGGGTGTCCTGGAGATTGCTCTTTTTGTTATAGTAAAAAAATGTGGAGTATTAATAATAGCCCATGTGTAAGATTTTTAAATTCAGAAAAAGTAAAGGAAATACTTAAAGATTTAATAGAAAATCATAAAATAACTGAATTTTTAATAGCTGATGACAATTTTACCACCCATAAAAAAAGATGTTTAGATATTTGTGACTTTTTATATAATGAATATAATGGAAAAATAACTTTCTATGTCCAGGTTAGGACAGACTTTGTAGATAAAGAAATTTTTGATGCATTAAAAAAAGCAGGTTGCAAATATGTTCAGTTTGGATGTGAATCAGGAAGTCAAAAAGTTTTAGATATTTTAAACAAAGGCGTGACAGTTGAAAAACAAGGAGAATCTATAATCTTGGCAAGAAAAAATAAAGTTTTTAATTATGATAGTTTTATGCTAGGAATTCCAGGAGAAACCATTGAAGACTTAAAAAAAACAGTTCAGTTCATAAAAAAATACAAGCCCGATGTAGTAACTCCTTTTATTTTTCATCCATTACCAGGAACCTTTATTTTTGAGAATCTGATAAAGGAAGGCAAAATAAAGAAACCATCAAGTTTAGCAGACTGGGCTTTGTGGAATGATAACTGGTTACCCGTTAACGGAATTATTGAAAAAAATTACAGTGAGATTCCTAATGAATTATTGCTTAAGACTATACAAGAACTATGGAAATATCGTTTTTATAGAACTAAAATAAAAAGGTTAATTTGGTGGTTGAAAAGAGGCAAAATAAAAAGAATAGTCAAGAATATAAAAGTTATGGTAAAACATAGAAAATTTAGTTCAAATTATTAATTTTTTAAAATATCTTTTTCCTAAAAGATTTGAGTATCATCAGGTCATTCTTATCCAAGCTCTTGGTAATTAATATCATTACAAAATAAAAAAATGCAAAAAAAACTATTTGAAGGATTATTATCCAAGGATTACTAACTAAGAATTTCCTAACATACAATAAAGCCAGGGTTGGAGGTATAACTGAAAATATTACTCCGAGCATTTTTCTTCTTAATGGAATTATTGAAGAAAAGTAATTTGCTTCAAATGTTAAAAGTAAAAATAATATTATATTGCATATCATTGTTGCAAATGCAACTCCATTAATCCCATATTTATCTATAAGAAAAATATCTAAAACAAAATTAAGTAGAGTCACAAACAATATATTAATTAATGTTGTTTTTGATTTTCCAGCCATGGTTATAATGCTATTTGAGGTTAAAGACATGGATACAAAAAAATAAGCTACGGCTAAAAATCTCAGAGCATTTTCAGCCGCAAGATATTCTGAACCAAATAAAAGATTTATAAACGCTCCAGGAAACAATAAAATCAATACTAATGCAGGCATGTTTATTATTAAAATCCATTTCTGCGTTTGTTTGCTTAACTCTTTTACTATATCTAAATTTTTATTTGAGAATTCTTTAGTTATCATTGGAAGGAAAAGTCTTGCAAATAATCCTGAGGCAATTGTCATAAGTGATGCAATAGGTATTGCTGCATTGTAAATGCCAACCATATATGCTCCATTTTTCATAAAGGAACCTATAATAAAAGAATCTATATAAGCCAAAATTCCAGTAATCATGACTGAAAAAATTAATGGCCAGGAGTAGGAGAACAACTGTTTTTCCAAATCTTTTTTATCGTTTTTTTCCAAATTAGGGGCGTTAAATATTTCAGAGATGTTGTATTTGATATAAAAAAAAGCAATTAGACAAACGGCTATTAATCCCAAAGCATAAGAAAATATCACGGCATTTGTATTTAATCCAATAAAAATCAAAAAGACTAAGAAAAATACCTTAAAAATATTTTCTAAAAAATCTAAAATTATTGTATAAGTAGTTATCTTTTCATACGCCTGTATAATTGACAGAAAAAAATAAAAAAATATTGTAAATGGAGTTAGTATTCCAAATATTTTAATAAAAATAGCCAAACCAGGATTATTAAAAAAATTTATAGCTATCCAGCCTGAAAAAAAATACATGAGTATTGCTGAAATAAAGCTGGTTGCTAACAAAAAAGCTGAGGTAATTTTTAAGAGATATTTTATCCTTTTTTTATCACCTTTCCCACGATAAAAAGAAACAAATCTGACTGTTCCATCCAATAAGCCTAAGGATGCTATAGCCATCACAAGTATAGATATCATTAAGCCCAAAGAGAATAATCCATATATTTCCGGACCAAAATGTCTTGCAATTATGGTTCTGTATAAGTAAGTGAATAATTTTGAAAAGATTGCGCCTAAAAACACCAAAACCGAGGATTTTGCCATAAGTTTTAAGTGTTTATCTAGTTCTTTTTGCTCAGTTTCTTTGCTCATTGAAAAAAGAATAGATATTAGTTTAAAAACCTAGTCATTTTAATCTATAATGAAAACCTAATTTTTGTTTCAATTTCTCCTCGTTTTAAGAAATCTAAAAATTTTTCAACTTCTTTTGGAGTTCCTATCCCATGAAAAAATTTAGGTCTGCATAATCTTATTTTTTTCCCTCTCCTTATCAAATAATTATAAACCGGAGCAACATAAAATTCTCCATTTGCTCTGTCATTTTCATCAATCATTTCCTCTGCAGCCCAGACGAAATCCCTTCCTTTTCTAAAATAATAAACTCCCGCGTTTGCGTTTCTGCTTATTATGGTTTTTTCAAGTACTTCAATGACTAAACCTTCTTCATCAGTTCTTGAAAAACTGAATCTTAGATTATTAGCATAAAATACTGGAATTAATCCATCAATTTTTGTGCCATATTTTTTTGCATCTTTTATCATAGCGTCTCCATCTATCAAATGATCGCAATCTGTTATTATCATAGGTTCATCATTGTTGATGTGTTCTTTAGCAAGAAGAACAGTGCAGGCAGGTCCGTTCGTAACCTGATCTACCACAATTATTTTAACATTGTTTCCGTAAATCTCTTTTAATCTTTTATCAATTGAATGTTCGTCAACATGCTCTTTTAAAATTAAAAAAATAAAGTTATCAGAAGGCTCTAGATTTAAAGAAGAAGTTGTCCATTGGATCATTTCCACACCAGCTATATTTATCAGCGGTTTTGGTTTTTTATATTCTGGATTTTTATCACTTTCTATAGAAAATCTGCTACCTCTTCCAGCCATAGGTATTACAACATTCATATTTTCAACCTTTTGATAAATAAAATGTGAAAAATATCCTATATAAAGATAGTTATTATAAAAAATATATTTTTAAATTAATTCTTTTTTGTCAAATGAATATACCCTCATATCATCTAAATCTTTTTAAATGATTTTTAATTAAGAATTTTTATGGCTGATAAATTAGAGGTTGCAAAGAAAGCGCTCTTAGCAGGTTCTTATCATGTTCGAGCTTTATTTGGAAAAACTATGTCTGAAATAGGCGGAGAATACAAGTCTAAAGATGGAGATACTCCAAGAACTTTAATTGACACGCATGCTGAAGCAGCAATCCTTAAAGTTATCAGATCAGAACCAGAATTTAAAAATGACTTGATAAATGCAGAAGAATCAGGGGAATCTGGTTCTGGAAAAAGAGTTTGGTATGTCGATCCTTTTGATGGAACAAGCAATGCTCAAATTAAACTTCCAATGTCCACAATGGGGATTGGAATTTCAGAGAATGGAGAACCTGTTGCTTCGGTTATTTTAAATCCATTTGAAGAAAGATTATTTTATGCAGAAAAAGGTTCAGGAGCCTTTGTTTCAAGATTGGTTCTTGGAGGATTATTACCTAATAGCTATTATGAAAAACCTAATTCAGAATTTTCTCTTAATACAGATAGAATATCAGATTCTGCAAAAGAACGATTTGCCTGGATAGATTCTATGTTTAATGCAAACACAACTCCAAGAAAATTAGAATGGATTGCAAGAATGCAGGAAGCTGGATTTTTCCAAAATGTGAGAATGACTGGAAGCAATATAGATTATTCTTCTAAGGTTGCAGAAGGAAGAGGGCATTTTCAATTAACAGATGCTGTTGGAGGATATTATGATTTATGCGGTTGTATTCTAATAGAACAAGCAAGAGGAAGAATGGTTAATATAAGAGGAGAGAGACCTAAACCTGGTGATCAGGTTGCAATAGCTGTTGCAAATCCAAGAGATTTAGATGCAGTTTTGAAAATAACAGAGAAATGTTACAAAGATTATAAGGGATTTAGATAACATAACTTTTTGAGTAAACTAAACTTCATAAATTAAAAGATTCTTTTTAAGAAATGAAAAAATAAAAATTAGATAATATGCTTAGAGGATGGTTTATTGGAGCTTTTAATCCAACCGCCTTTGCAACAGAGGCTTGTGAAGTCATGTATAAAAGAGACCCTGCCTGACATCATGGGTCTATGCATTATCATAAAATATCTACTGAAATAATTTTAGTAACAAAAGGAAAGTTTAAAATAAATGAGCAAACTTATCTGCCAGGAGATATAATTGTGATTGAATCAGGAGAAGCAACTGAATCTTTAGCTTTAATTGATTCAGAAATAGTTGTTGTAAAAATTTCTAGAGCTAAAGATGATAAATACAATGGAAGCCCTGAACTTAAATACTCTGAAACAGGTAATCAAATGCTATGAATCATAATATTTCCCGAACTTCTTCTGGATTATCTGTACAAATAGCATCTGGATTTAAGTTTATTATTTCTTTTATTCTTTTAAATAAAGTTTCCTTATCTTTTGCATCTGGATGAGATTCTCCTCCATATAATCCCGGAGAAGTTGTATGCATTTCAGGGGTGACCAGTCCTATTTTATAACCTGCTTTTTTTAATGCATCAAAATTTTCTTTTGTGTAAAGTTTTTTTTCTTTTCCATTTTTGTCTGATAAATCCCATTCATCCATCCAAACCCAGTCATATAGCCCTTCTTTTTTGTATTTTATAGCATCTTCAATAGAAAAAAGAGTTTTTCCAACACATTCATTAAATCTCAAAATATCATAGGAATGGGAAACAGAAGGAGCTAGGCTCAATTCTTTTATTTTCGATTTTAAATATACTGCTATCTCAGGTTTTACATCGAAAATAAAAATTTTGTTTAAAATATCTTTTTCTAGAGCATTTATTAGTAAGTTAAGATAAAACTCTGTCTGATATTTTCCTTTTAAATGAAGAGCATTTATTTCTGAACTGCAATTTCTAATTAAACTCAAAAGCCCCTTAAAAGTTATAAATCTTCCATTTTCATTTTTACCATATCTTATTTTTTTAATTTCTTCTAAACCTAGTTCTGAAAATAAACTCTTATTGTCTCCTTTTGTTATCCTGTTCAAATCAGAATCATGAAAAACAATCAGACCGTCTTTTGCAAAATTAACATCAAACTCAATCCCAAATCCTCTTTCTAAATGATCTTTGAAAGCTTCATAGCTGCTTTCAGGATAAAAATCAGGATTAGAGGGCTCTAATCCACGGTGGGTTAAAGTCAAAGGTTTATTTGATTGCATTTTGTTATTCAGATATAAGAAACTTTATAAAAGTACCTATTCTAAATCTATAATTAAAAATGATTGGCTCAAACAGAATAAATGTAGTTATTCCTCTTGCTGGAAAAGACAAAAGATTTGAAGAAAAAGGAATTTTTAAGGCATTTATAGACATAGACGGAAAACCTCTTATAAAGTATTGTACTGATAATCTGCCTTTTCCATTTTTACTAAAAGAAATAAGAATCTTTTTTATTGTTTTAAAAGAACATGAGTTAAAATACAATGTAAAAAAAAGGCTGAAAAATTTATATTCAGAATCCGAAATAATAATTCTAGACGAGATGACAGAAGGTTCTGCATGTTCAATTTTAAAAATTAAAAAAGAAATAGATAACAAAATTCCTCTTATAGTTTATTTAGCAGATACTCATTTCAAAGATGATGGAATAGTTAAGAAAGAGATAGAATTAAATCAGGATTGTTTCGGGTTTGTTCCAACCTTCAAATCAAATCTTAATAAATACAGTTATATACATGTTGATAAAGACAATAATTTCCTAAGTGTTGCTGAAAAAATTGTTATTTCAGATAATGCTTCTGCAGGATTATATTATTTTAAACATGGAAAAGATTTCGTCTGGGCTGCAGAGGAAATGATAAAAGATGATTCGAAAAGAGCTGGATTAGGTGAAAAAAAATGGTTTTTCATATGCCCTGTTTACAATGAGTTGATAAAAATTGGAAAAAAATGCAGGATAATTCCAGTAGAGCTTGTTTGTGATTTGGGAAATGAGGATTTTATAAACGAATATGTAAAATTTAGTTAAAAATAGACTTATGAATCATAATAATGTTTAAAAACAAAATTTTTCTTTAAAACTTTATGAAAATACTTTTTGTCTATCCAAATAAAGAGATGGTTCCGCGTATTCCAACAGGCATAGGATATTTATCAGCACACCTAAAAAAAGCAGGTCATCATGTGGAACTTTTTGATACAACTTTTATGAAATGCGGGGATTCGTTAAGTGGTGATGATAATTTGCGTGCCGCTTCCTTACAGGTAGTAAATCCAGACTTGTCAAAATATAAAATCATAGAAGAAGATGTAAATGTTTTTGAAGAGTTTGATAAAAAAATCATGGAATTTAAACCAGACATTGTTGGAATAAGTCTCACGGATCCTAATTATGAGTTTGGTTTAAAACTTTTAGAATATATGAAAGAAAGACATGAAATAAAAACCATTGCTGGAGGATGCGTTACTACATTTATTTCAGATGAAGTTTTGTCTAATAGTTGCATTGACATGATTTGCATAGGCGAGGGTGAAGAGGCGTTTGTTGAGTTAATTGAGGCATTAGAAAATAAAAAAGATCATAAAAAAATAAAAAACTTATGGGTAAAAGAAAATGGAGAAATTTATAAAAATCCGTTAAGGCCTCTTCAGGATATTAATGAAATTCTTCCTCCAGATCTTAGTATTTTTGACGAAAGACATTTTATAAGACCTCTTGGCGGAAATATGTTCAAGATGTCTACACCGATGTGGACAAGAGGATGTTTATTTAATTGCAAATATTGTGGAAACTCGTCTTTTATTAACATATATAGTGGTCTTGGAAGATTTTATAGAATCAAAGATCCTAAATTGATTATAAAACAACTTGTTGATGAAAAGAAAAAATATAATTTTGAATTTTTCTTTTTTCATGACGATATTTTTCCATTGCATGTTCCGGAAATAATTGATGAATTCTGTAAGCTGTACAAAGAGCAAGTCGGATTACCCTTTTCAATAAACCTGCAACCATCTCTTGTAACAGAAGAATCTCTCGCAAAAGTAATTGATGCCGGATGTGTTAATGTTTGTATCGGGCTTGAATCAGGAAGTCCTGAAATAAGAAGGAATATCCTTGGAAGACATTATGACAATGAACAAATAGTTAAAGTTTTTAATATAGCACATAAATATAAAATAAGGTGTTCTTCTTTTAATATGATTGGTTTGCCTAGTGAAACCCGGGAGGACATCTTTAAAACCATAGAATTGAACAGACAGGCAAATCCAACAAGCGCTACTCTGACATTTTTTCATCCGTATAGGGGCTGTGAATTAAGGAATCTTTGTATAAAAGAAAAATATTTTGATCCTACTAAAAACAATCAGGATAAAAAAGAGGGGGGAGTTTATCGTTCTAATTCTAATTTGAATCTACCCCAAATTTCAAATAAAGAATTACAGACTCTTTTTCAAAACTTTCAGTTATATTTCAAGCTTCCAAAGGAATTTTGGCCTTTAATAGAACTATCTGAAAAAGAAGGAGACTTCTCTAAATACCTTCGCGAAGAAATTTTAAAACCTGCATTTAAATATGTAACTCGTAATGAGTCTATATGGGATTTTTCCAAAATGATTCAAAGAATAAATAGCAGACAGAATCTAGATTGATTATAACCAATCATGCGAACTCAGATATCTTAGGTATCATAAAAAGATTTAAAAATTAAGCATTTATATAATATAACTAAAAATGAGAATATTATTCATATATCCGAATAAAGTAATGGTTACAAGAGTGCCTTCAGGCATAGGATATTTATCAGCACATCTAAAAAAAGAAGGTCATCAGGTAGAACTTTTTGATACAACTTTTATTAAATACGGTGATGTGGAAAGTGATGAAGAATTTAGGGAGAAGTCACTTCAGGTTAAAAATCCAGAATTAGATAAATATGGTTTGGTTAAACGAGAATCAAACCTTTTCTATGAACTTGATAAAAAGATTCAGGGATTTAATCCAGATATAATTGCAGTCAGTGTTGTTGATCCTAATTATAAGCTAGGATTAGAAATTTTAAGATATTCTAAAGAAAAATACAAAAATATACTAAGAATCATGGGAGGAATTGTACCCACTGTAAGCCCTGAAGAAGTTATAAACGAAGATTGTGTGGACATGATTTGCATAGGAGAGGGTGAAGACGCATTCTGTGAATTATGCAAAAGATTAGAGAATAGACAAAATATAGAAGATTTAAAAAATTTTTGGATAAAAAAAGATAACAAGATTTATAAAAATCCAATAAGAAATGTTAAAGATATTAATGAAATTCTTCCTCCAGATCTTAGTATTTTTGACGAAAGACATTTTATAAGGCCTCTTGGTGGAAAGGTTTACAAAATGGGCACTGTAATGTGGACAAGAGGGTGTGTTTTTAGATGCAAATATTGCGCTAATTCTGTTTTTGAAAAAATATACAAGGAAAAAGGCAAGTTTTACAGGATAAAAGATACCAAATTATTAATCAAAGAATTAGAAGATGCAAAAGAAAAATATAAATTTGAATTTTTCTTTTTTGTTGATGACCTTTTCCCGCTCCATGAACCTAAAATAATAGAAGAATTCTGCAAGCTTTATAAAGAAAAAATCAACCTTCCATTTTCCATAAATCTTCAGCCAACTTTGGTTAGGGAAGAGGAATTGAAAAAAGTTATTGACGTTGGTTGTGTTAATGTTTGCATAGGCTTGGAGTCTGGAAGCAATAAAATAAGAAGAGAAATACTTGGAAGAGATTATAAAAACGAGAATGTAATAAAAGCATTTAATTTTGCAAGAAAAAATAAAATAAGAAGTTCTTCCTTTAATATGATAGGTTTGCCGCATGAGACTAGGGAAGACATATTTGAAACAATAGAATTAAACAAACAGGCAAACCCAACAAGCGCTACTGTTACTTTTTTTCACCCTTACAGAGGGCTTGAATTAAGAGATCTTTGTTTAAGGGAAAAATTGTTTAATCCTGCAGAAGAAAACGTTTATCGTGGAGAATCTTGCCTGTCATCTCCTTTGATATCTAGGCAGGAATTATCTGGCATTTTTAAAACTTTTCAATTATATTTAAAACTTCCAAAAGATTATTATGACTTAATTAAAATAGCCGAAGGGGATACAGAAATCGCAAAAGAGGTCTATTCTAAAATTTTAAAGCCAAAATTTGATGAAGTGACTAAAGACGAAGCAATATGGGATTTTTCTAGGAAAAAAGATAGATAAAAATAATATATATATATATATATTTAAAAATATAAATATTTTAAAACTC
>JAGVWU010000024.1 GCA_018304145.1 Candidatus Pacearchaeota archaeon
TCTGTATGGATAGGATTAAGATTTAAATTAATAAATTTATAAAAAATGGTAAAAGATAATCAGGCTAATCTAAAACGAAGTAATATCGGGATACTACAGTTATCTTTTTTACAGGACAAATAAGGATAAAGATAAGTTTTTATCTGCAAAACTCTTCAAAAAAGTATTTTGCTGTCAGAGGCTCATCTGTTGCTTTTTTAACAAATTCATCCCATTGGTAAGACTTGCCTGGAAAAAATATTTTATTTTTTAAAAATTCACCCATTTCTTTTCCTGAATAATCTTTAGTCTTTATAATATGATGAATTTGTGAAGCTAATAATTCCCCTAGCAGATAATTATGATAATAAACAGGCGATGAAGTCAAATGAATCTTTGATGCCCAATCAGGCTTATCTCTATAAAAGTCTATTAATTGATATTCTTTCACCAAACTCCACCATAATCTGTTCATGTCTTGATTATTTGGATTTTTATAAAGTTCTTTTTCAAAACGCATCATTACTTGAGACCATCTTGAAAATACTAATTTTTGCATTCGAATAATCTTTTTTAGAATTGGCGAGATTTTTTCTTTTTCTGAATTATTGATGTTGCAATATTTTTGAATAAAATCAGGATTTATTGCATTTCTTCCAAAAAATAAAGCAATTGCCTCTGTTGTAAAGATATGCGCTGGATGTCTTAATAAAAATGGCAGGTTTTTATCAATAAATTTATCATAAACAGAATGTCCCAGTTCATGCAAAGTAGTATCCATCCATTTTTCATTATTTTTTGTGCTTTGAACAATTCTTATATCTCCTTCTCTATCTATATCCATACAACAGGCATGCTGATATTTATCCGGTTTTTCATATAAATCACTTTGTTTAAGAACATCTGATACCGGAAGTCCAATTTCATTATAATAATTTTCTGCAATTTTTATTATATCTTGATTCTCATAATATTTATCTAAATCAATATGATAGATTTCTGGTGCTTCTTGAAAAAATAGGTCATGGTAATGCCAAGGCTTTAGTTCTTTTATATTATATTTTTTAGTTAAAATACTATCAATTTCTGTTTTTAGATTTTTGAAAGGCTTTTTCGTTAATTTATCAAGTTCATCAAAAATTTTAGTAAGGTCTTGTTCATTTTGTTCTGACAGTTCCAAACTCATTTCATAATAATCATTAAATCCTAATGATTTTGCTAAAGTATTTCTTAAATTTATTAGTTCTAATAAATCGTTTATCACAGCTTCTGCCTGCTTTTTTGAAGCATACCATGCTGTTTCAAGTTCAGCTGAATCAGTTGATTTTTTTAAAATATCTTTTATTTCATTATCAGTGAATTCTTTATCTTTAATTTTTGCCCTGAAAATATTAAAATCTTTTTCAATCTTTGAAGAAAGTTTTATTATTTTTTCTAATAGTTTAATATCTCCCTGTGAACCCCAGTAAGAATTGTATAACAATTCAATCTCTCTTTTTAATATTTTATCTTTAATTTCAGCGGATTTATATTTTTTTACTAATTCAAAATCATCCTTGTCATGATAAATTTTCTCAACTTCTAATGATAATTTTTCATATTCTTCATAATATTCTTTTTTCCCAGTGGTTATCGCATTAAAATATGAAATATTCGCTTTTTTCAATAAAAGTTTTACTATTGCTACATGCAATTCAATGAATCTTGAGATTTCCTGTTCCATTTTATTTGTATATTTTTTTAATTTTATTTTTAAAATCATTAAAAGTCCCCTTTTTTATTGCATCCTTAGCCTGTTTAATCAAATCCTGCAGATAATAAAGATTATGATAAGAAGCGAGCTCCTTTCCAACAGCTTCCTCTTGTTTTAATAAAAAAGAGATATATGCTTTGCTGTAATTCCTGCATGCAAAACACTTGCAATTTTTATCAATAGGAGTTTTATCTGCTTTGTATTTTTTGTTTAAAATCTTTATTTTTCCTTTTGAAGTAAATAAATGACCATGCCTTGCATTTTGAGTTGGCATTCTTGAATCAAAAATATCGCATCCTAAAGAAATTGCCTCTAAAATCTCAATAGGATTCCCAATTCCCATCAAATAAACAGGCTTATTTGCAGGAATAAAAGACTTTTGCTGCTTTACTATCTTCATTTCTTCATCAAAACTCTCTCCCATTCCAAAACCTCCAATAGAATATCCGTCAAAATTAAGTTTAATAAGTTCCTTGGCAGATTTTTCCCTTAAATCTTCATAAACCCCTCCTTGAGTTATTCCAAATAACAATTGCCTCTTATTTTTAGGCAGATTTTGTTGCAGTCTATCATGATGCTGTTTGCATCTCCTTGCCCAGATTGTTGTAAGTTTAACAGCCTTTTCAATTTCCTGCTTGGAATCTTCATACAAGGGCATTCTGTCCAGGCACATTGCAACCTCGCTTTCAATTTCAAATTGTATTTCCATATCTTTTTCAGGAGTCATGAATATTTTTTCTCCGGAAATTGGATTCCTGAAAAAAACTTCCTGTTCATTTGAATTTATATAAATAGAAGGAGAACACATCTGAAAACCTCCTGAATCAGTAAAATTTACTCCTTTAAAATTCATGAATTTTCCCAACCCCCCTAATTTTCTGATTATCTTTGTTCCTGGTTTGATTGACAATAAAAAACCATTGGAAATTATTGCTTTTGCTCCAAGTTCTTCAAGCTTTTGAGAGTTTATAAATTTGGCAGCAGATTTTGTTGCAACAGGCATGAAAAAAGGAGTTTCTATATCTCCCTTTTTAGTTCTTAAAATTCCAATTCTTGCGTTTGTTTTCTTGTCTTTGTGAGTTATCTGAAATAAAGGTTTCATAATTAAGATAAAAAATATTTACTTATAAATGCTTGTGAAATTTGATTTAATCTTATCCTTAATATCACCAAAACATTCAGTTTTGTACCAATAAATAAATAAATAAATATCGAGCAAAAGCCTTTTAGTATACTCAAATAAAAAATAAGAAATGCTTTTGAGAATATAAGTATGTCATAGTTTTTGGTGAGATAGAGTAAAAATTAAAGTGAGAGCTTTGCTCAGATTTATAAATGTTGATGATTTAAAATTAATATGAAGGCCAATTCTAAAAAACATCTTATAAAATTTGGAAAAGAGCCAGAGATTTCTATCACGTTTGAAAAAAATCTTGCTCATAGATTATTCAAATTTATGCATCATTTCCATTATCCTAAAATAACTTTGCTCATTATTTTAATTATTTCAGCATATTATATTTTTAAAAATCCTTCTATTAATGCATTTGTAACTGGACTAAACAGCTGGAGTTATATAGGAATATTTATAGCAGGAATGCTATTTTCATTTGGATTTACAACTCCATTTGCAATTGGATTTTTTATAGTGCTTAATCCAGAAAATATATTTTTATTTGGAGCTTTAGCTGGTTTTGGGGCTTTAATCTCAGATTTTTTTATGTTTAAGTTTATAAGATTTTCTTTTACTGATGAATTTGAAAGGTTAGAACATACCAAACTTATAAAAAAAATTTCAAATTCAATTGAAAAGAATTTAGGGCATAAAATAAGTGTATATCTCTTGTATATTTTTGTAGGGATTATAATAGCAAGTCCTCTGCCAGATGAGGTGGGAGTCATGATGATTGCAGGAGTTACTAAAATAAAACCAATTATCTTTGCTTTGATAAGCCTGATTTGTAATACAATAGGAATAACTCTATTATTGCTGATTTAAAAAACCTTTTATAGTTTTGTTTTCTAACTTCTATATGAATAACTGGCATGCATTAAAAAAAGAGGAAGTTTTAAAGAAATTAAACAGTTCTTCAGATGGATTAAGCAAGGAAGAAGCTAAAATAAGGCTGGAAAGATATGGGAAGAATATAATAAAAGACGATTATAAATTGAATCCATTTAAGATTTATTTTTTACAATTTAAATCATGGCTTATCTATATTCTGCTTATAGCTACTTTAATATCTCTTTTGATAATGCATTATTTAGATGCATCTGTTATTTTTGCCATAATTTTGCTTAATACCACAATTGGCTTTGTCCAACAATACAGGGCTGAAAAATCCATGCTCGAATTAAAAAAGCTCTTGACTCTGAAATCAAAAGTTTTAAGAGGAGGAAGATTGATTGTTGCAAATGCAGAAGAAATTGTTTCTGGAGACGTTTTAATATTAAAGGCAGGTGATAAAATCCCTGCTGATTGTAGAATTATTTCATTTGAAAATTTAGAGGTTAATGAAGCAATTTTAACTGGAGAAAGCATGAGTATTGAAAAAACCGACGAGGTTATTTCTAAAAAATTCCTTCTTGTCGAAAGAAAAAATATGCTTTATGCAGGGACTCATATTGAAACAGGCAATTGCAAAGCAATTGTTGTAAATACTGGAATGAATACTGAGTTTGGAAAAATTGCAGGAATACTAAAGGATTTTAAACCAGAAGATACTCCTATGCAGAAAAAAATAAACAATTTTGCGAAAAAAAATTTTGTTTTTATAATTCTGTTATCAGCAATCCTTTTTTTTATTGGATTATCTTTAGGACAGGAAAAGTATGAAATGTTTCTTACTACAATTGCTCTTGCAGTTTCTGCTGTCCCTGAAGGTTTATCTGCAGTTGTTACTTTAGGGCTGGCTTTTGCTTCAGGAAAAATGCTGAAAAATAATGTTCTTGTAAGGAGACTGCCTGCTGTAGAAACCTTGGGTTCAGTCAGTGTTATATGTTCTGATAAAACTGGAACAATGACTGAAGGAAAAATGAAGGTTGTTGAAATTTTTTCCAATGCTAAAACCTACATAAAAAATGAAAACAATCTTTTTTTCAACAAAGACAGAGTTAAATTAAATGAAGAAAAGGAGCTTAATGAATTAATAAGAACAAGTATTTTATGCAATAACGCAAGATTTGAAATTAAAGAAGGAATTAAGAAAAAAGGATATGAAATAATAGGAGATTCAACTGAATCTGCCTTAGTTGCAAATGCTTTAGATTTAGGAATCAATAAAAAATTGCTCTGTGATGAAGAAAAAAGAATAAAAGAATTTTCTTTTACATCTGAAAGAAAAATCATGTCAATTTTAAGAAAAAACAGAAAGGAAATTTTATACAGTAAAGGAGCTCCTGAAATTATTATTAAAAAATCCAGCTTTGAATTTATTAATGGAGAAAAAAGAAATCTTACTGACAATAAGAAAAAGGAATTAATAAAACAAGCAGAAAAAATGCAGGGAAAAGCCTTAAGGGTTCTTGGTTTTGCCTTTAAATTCAATAAGAATGAGAAAAATCCTGAAGAAAATCTTATTTTTTTAGGATTTATAGGACTGCAGGATCCTCCTAGAAAAGAAGTGAAAGGTGCTGTTGAATTATGCAAAAAAGCTGGAATAAAAATTAAAATGATTACAGGGGATTCTGAAATAACAGCAAAAGCAATAGGCGAACAGATAGGCATATATGGAAAAATAATCTCTGGAAAAATATTGGATTCAATGAGCGATGAACAACTGATGGATGAAATTGAGAATATCAAAATTTTTGCAAGAATAGAGCCTAAACAAAAGCTAAGAATAATCGAAGTTTTGAAAATAAAAGGAGAGCAGGTTGCTGTCACAGGAGATGGTGTTAATGATGTCCTTGCATTAAGAAGAGCAAACATAGGGATTACAATGGGAATAAGGGGAAGCGATGTTGCAAGAGAAGTTTCAGACATGATTTTAGTTGATGATAACTTTGCAAGCATTGTCAAAGCAGTTGAAGAAGGCAGAATAGTTTATGATAATACAAAAAAAATAACTAAATTTTTATTGGCTGTTAATTTTTCCGAGTTGCTATTAATAAGCCTCATAATTCTTTTGGGTTTTCCTCTTCCAATGCTTCCTCTGCAGATTTTATGGATAAATTTGATTACAGACAGCATACCTGCTTTGGCTTTGACAAAAGAAAAAGGAGAAAATGTAATGAATAAAAAGCCAGCCAAAGAAAAAAGTATTCTTGACAACATTTTAATATATATAATCGTGGCTGGAATAGTCACTCTTTTGGCAGAAATTTTCATTTTCTTTTTTGCACTGAATAAATATGACATAAACGAAGTTAGAACCATGGTTGTAACAGGAGGTATTTTATTTGAATTCTTTTTTGTTTTTACTTGCAGAAGCAGTAAGAAACTAAAAGATATTGGATTTTTCAGCAATAAATGGATTTTTTATGGAATTTTTATATCCATTCTTATTCATTTAGTTGTTCTTTATACTCCAATAAACTCTGTTTTTGGTTTTACTCCTTTGTCTATAAACCAATGGATTCTGATACTCCCTTTTTCTCTTTCAGGATTAATTTTATTTGAAATAAGAAAATATTCCAAGAAAAATCAGATTAAATATTAATATGATAAAATTCCGATACTACTCAATAATTTTAGCCTTTATTTGCATAATTGTATTTTTTCTGCAATTAATCATTCCAGGTTTTACTGACTTATTTATATTAAATTTAAGTGCATTATATGGATTTCAAATCTGGAGGTTTTTAACAGCTATTTTCTTGCATGGAAGTTTATTGCATTTAATGTACAATATGTTTGCCTTGCTTTTGTTTGGATTTATATTGGAAAAAAAGATTGGAAGCAGAAATTTCCTTATTGTATTTTTATCTTCAGGAATTTTAGCAAATTTAATTGCTGTTAATTATTATCCTTCAAGCCTGGGGGCAAGCGGAGCAGTTTATGGAATTTTAGGATGCTTGACAATACTAAACCCTTTTATAGGGGTTTGGGTTTTTGGAATAATAGTTCCGATGTTTATTGCAGCCATCATCTGGATTATTGGTGGAATTTTTGGTTTGTTTTTTCCAAGTAATGTAGGAGATATTGCTCATCTATCAGGAATTTTTATTGGATTTTTATTTGGATTTTTATTCTTTACATACAGAAATAAAAGAGAGAGAAAAGATAAAATACTCCTTCCAAATGATTATATAAAAAATTGGGAAGAGAGATATTTGAGATGAATTTAAATTTAATTATTTTTATGTGTTAATTATAATAAAGGTTAAATAGCTATTATATTAAATATTTTAATGGATAAAAGAAGTGTAGGGCAAGTGTTAGAAGAAATGCAGATAGAGTTAACTAAAGAAAGTCATAGAAGATTGGATGCAGAAAGAGAACAAAGAGAGACTCAAAAAAATGAACAGATGAGGCGCAGAAAGGATTTAGAAAGATATTTAGATTCTACTTATAATAATGTCTGTAAGGAGATACAAGCGCTAAAAGAAAGTTTAAATAAAATTGAAGATTATTGTTTCCAGGCCGGTGCTTGTTTTCCTGAAGAATTAAAAACCAAAAGAGATGACTTAGCTAAATCAGTCAATGAATATCATACTTCTGTTGATAGATTATTATATGCCAGAAAAAAAGAAATTAGAGAAGGGAATATTTATGCTGGTCCACAAAACAAACCTGATTCTTCACCTGATAACGAGAATCAAACTCAATAATCATCCAAAATTGCTTTGCATTGCTCAATTATAAGGCATTTTTGCTTTTCACTTAAATCCATTTCTAATTTGGGATAAAAAAATTCATTTTCAAAATCAGCATGTGTAAGCAAGGTTTTTTTCAGATTATCTATCTCCGGCTTGATATTTTTGAAAAAATGTTCTTCAATATTTTTTATTAAAAAAAGCATGTCTTTATGCTCTTTTAACAGATTCAGCATGTCCTCATTTTCTTCTTCGTTTAATGATTTAAGAACTGTAAAAATAACCTTTTCTTCTATAAAGAAATGTTTCTCCAAACCCCATTTAAATTCAATAAAAGTTTTCTCAGAATTTTTTAAATTTTCATTTAACTCTCTTTCAAATTTTTCTAGAAGAGATTTTATTTTATCATGCTCTTTTAGCATTATTAATGGAATTGACTTGCCCATATATATTTATAACAACCAGAGTTAAAAAGATTATGGCTATCATTCCCTTTTAATAAATTTCTCTATAGGCATAAGAGACATATGCTCTACTAACTCTAATCTTTTAATTATATGAGAAGGAACATTAAAATCTTTGACCTCCCTGACTTCTTTCAATACTGGAACCATCACAATAGCAACTACAAATCTCATAATTGCGCTTAATATAAATATAATCAGCAGAGATTTTATACCAAAAATGTCTGATTTTGAGGAAATAAAACCTCCAAGAGCTGCTCCTATAAAAGCTCCAAAAGCATTTAAAATATTAAAATAAGCAAAACAAAATGCTATTTTTTCCTTTGTTACTGAATCATAAACAAAATTGCTTGAAGACAAGTTAAATCCAGCCCATGCAAAACCAGAAATAAATTCAGCTATAATAAGATAAACTGTCAATAAAATTTGATTATGAATATATATACTAAAAAACCAGAGCAAAGGAACAAAAGGAATAAAAAAGCTGGTTATTCTTATTGCTTTCATTGTTCCAAATTTATCTCCAAATTTCCCCCAAAAAGGCATGAAAAGTATAAGTGAAATGATTGAAGTAATGGTTATGAAAATGTAATTTATATAATTAAAATTCAAGTCTTTAAGCATATAAACAGCAAAAAAAGGCCCTGCAATAGCAGTCGCAAATGACATTAATGAAACAAATATAACAAAACGTCCAAAATTATTATAAAACATTTTTTTAATAAATTGTCTTAATGTAAAATAAGAACTTTCCTTATACTGAAATTTTGGTTCATATATTTTTTTTATAAAATAAGAAGAAATCATTCTTCCTATAAAAGCTATAAAGAAAATTATCATGAACCCTTTAAATGCATCCTCTTTTCCAAAAAAATTCAGGATTATTCCTGCAATAAGCATGCTCAGAATAACTACTAAATGAATTATCCTGCTTCTTCTTCCAAAATATTGCCCATTATTTTTAATTATAATATCTTTCATCCAGGAATTCCAGGCAGAGCTTGCTGAAGTTCCTGCAATAACAATTGCAGTATATGATATTATCAGCAAATTAGATGCTAATTTTGCATTTATAAAATCAAAAAAATAAAGAAAACCAATTGCTATTATTGGAATCCACAATAATGCCTGCAAAAGAACAAAATTAAAAACAATTTTTTTTCTAGTGTTGTTCTTGTTTCTAAAAAGTTTAAGGGCAGGAATCTGAAAAATGTTTCCCAATAATCCTGGAAATGAACTCAAAAAACCTATTTGCGAATTTGATGCTCCTAAATATAATGCATAAGGAGTTATATATCTGCTGCCAAATCCCTCCATTAAACTCCATGCTGAACCCTCTTTTATGCTTATTTTTCTTGCCTGACTCTTTTTTAGATCTTCCTTTTTTTTGTTCATAAATGTTTATAAAATGATTTTTGTTTTTAAATCTGATTAAAAATTGTAGAAACTAGAAAGTAATTATCGCCACTTTTTTGTAAGCATCTTTCCTAAATAATAAGCAGAACCAAAAACAATTATTCCTGGAAGAAAAGCAATTCCCAAAGCCGGCAATAGAAGGCTTGTTCCTATTGTTCCTATTGTTCCTGCGCCAATTGATTCTAATAATTCAACTGCATAAGGAACAGATTTCTCAACATTTTTTTGCAATGCATCTATCTGCATTATCATTTTTCCGCTCTTAAGAATCCTTATTTTTTTATCTTCTTCTGATATTAAAACAACCAGGTTATCACCTTTTGCTGCACTTAATCCTGCAGAATGTCTTGTTCCAAAATTTTTAAAGGTTCTTGTTGATTTTATCATAACTCCATAAGCCTTCATTATACCATTTTTATCAAGTATTACTGCTCCATCCATCAATGCCAATGACTCTAATAATTTTGGATTTCGTGTTATCTCAAAAGGAGGGACAGATTGTTTAACTAAGGATTTATACTTTACATCTCCTACTACAAAAAGAGCCCCTTCCCCTCGCTTAGCTATCCTCAATCCAACCTGAATAAGAGTTTCTTCAATTTTCTTTAATTTTTTTTCTTCAGAATTTGTTATTTTCATATTAATTAGTTAATTTTCAAATCTTATAAACTTTATGAATTAATAACTGAATATAAAAAAATTGATAGGTTTAAAAACATCTTTGACTTGTATATAAAAGTTTAAAATGTTTTTGTTAATTCACGTGCTGACAGGAGGATTAATTGGGGAATATTTTCATTCAATAATATTTGTTATTTTATTTAGTTTATTAAGTCATTTCTTTTTAGACATGATACCTCATTGGGATGGAGGAGATTTTGATAGAAAATTATTCAATAAAACCGGAATGGCTTTTGTAGGAAAAATCAGTATAATCTTAACTGTGATTGACACTATCATAGGCATTTTTTTGATTTTTTTTCTATACAAGGAGTTTCATAGCAGGTTTGTACTGGCTGGGGCATTTGCAGCAATGATTCCAGACATTGCCAAATTTGGGTATTTAACTAAACTAAAACATAATCGGCATTATATTAATTATTTAAAATTCGATTCAAGAATTCAAAAAGAAGCTAATTGGAAATTTGGATTAGTTATACAAATTGCAATAACACTTTTATTGTTAATAATGCTGTTTTGACCTCTTTTCTGCTCTGAATAAAGCATATTTTAATCATTATATTAATTTAAACAAATCTTTTAAAATAAAAAAAATCCTAAGTATTTATGAGAACAGACAGACTAGAAGACCAAGGACCTGTAAATTTGCCTAGAATAGGGTCTTTTGAAGGAGATTTAGAAAAAGTATTGACTGACTTTAGTCTTGGATTTCATAAAAGAGCTTCGCAACCAAATATTCAAGCTTATGGATTTTTCTATGCTGGAAAAGATCCTTATTTATTAAATATCTCAAATGAAAAGAGAAAAATAAGGGCTCCCGAAGATTATAATACATTATTAATAATAACTTCTCATTCTCGTAAGAAAAATCAGCAAGTTATAAAAGAGTTCCAGCACTTAACAGGAATTGATTTTCAAAGACCTGCTCCTATGATAAATCCTGTATTTTTGGCTAACTTAAGAACTTATGAATTGATATTTGACATGTTATTGGACAAGCCTGATGAAGTAATTGCGTTTTTAAAAAAATTAGAAAAAGGAACTGAATATCATTAAATAAATCCATCTATATCAACGGAAATAAATTTTCGGAAAATTTTTTCCTTGATAGATAGGATAAAAAAGGGTAAATTGTCCGGAAATTAATTTCTTATCCTATAATTATCACAAACCTTAAGTTTATCAAAAGGTAAGCCAAAAAAATCCGCTGCTTTTGCAAGTTCTTCAACAGAATTTCCTGAAAAAAGAATATGCCTGGGGTTGCTGGTTTTTATTTGACTTAAATTAACTGGGTTTACTTTGTAATCTAAAAAATCATTTACATTATTCTTTACCCTTTGATTATAAACAGAAGCCATTATAAAAGGAATAATATGACAATGATAATCCATAACTTCTGCAGTTAATAATAGAACTGGAAATTCACAAGCTTTTTCAGCATATTTTATAAACATTCTATTTGACAAAAACAAAAAATAATATAGTTTAAGAATTTTGTGATTTATTTACTTGCCTTCAAAGTCAACCAGAGAAAAAACATTATAATTATTTCTTTCTAATTTTTCTCTTCCTTTTAACTCGGGCAAATTAATAATAAAACAGCATTCATGAATCTTTCCTCCTAATTTCTTTACAAGATTGCAAGCAGCCAAAGCAGTTCCTCCTGTTGCAATCAAATCATCAATAATCAAAACATTCTGCCCATATTTAATAGAATCTTTATGAACTTCTATTGAATCTTTTCCATACTCCAAATCATATTCTTCCTTCACAACCTCGTAAGGCAGTTTTCCTTTTTTTCTAATTGGAACAAAACTAATCCCTAATTTATTTGCGAGAATTCCTCCAAATATAAAACCGCGGGCTTCAATTCCAGCAATAATTTCAATATTCTCATTTTTATATCTATCACATAAAATTTTAATGACTTTATTCATGCCTTCACTATCCTTTAATAAAGTTGTTATGTCTCTGAACATAATTCCTTGTTTTGGCCAATTTGGAATCGTCCTTATTTTACTTTTTATAAATTCCTCATCTTCAAATCTTTGTTTTAATTCTGGATTTGAAGAGACAGAAAACAGAATGTTTTCTGTATCAGCATTTGCAATTCTTGGAATTGCAGTTAATAATAATTGTTTTACTTTATCTGCGTTTTCCTTCATTCTTTGCAAAACCATTTCAAATGTAACAGACTCTTCATTTTCCTTCCAGCAATCATAATCAGTTGACATTGCAATTGTCTGATAAAGAATTCCAAGTTCATTAGACAACATAACTTCTGGGCATCCTGTCATTCCAATTATATCACAACCCCATTGTCGAAAACAATGGCTTTCTGCCTTTGTTGAAAATCTCGGTCCTTCAATAACAATTAAGGTTTTGTTTTTATTATATGCAAATTTTAATTCATCACAAATCTTGCATAAGATTTCTCTTAATTTTTTATCATAAGGCTCTGCCATTGCAGTATGCACAACCTTATCATCAAGAAATCTCTGTAAATTTGGTTTTGAAATTTCTGGATGATCCGAAATAGACTTCTGAAGAGCTAAATTTAAATCAGAATTTCGGACATCATAGAAACTCATTTTTCTTTGTTTTGTAAAATCAATAAACTGATTTGGAAAAACCAGATTTCCAGGTTTTATTTCTTCTCTCAAGCTTCCAACAGCAGAAGTTGCTAAAATAACCTTGCATCCTGATTCTTTCAATGCCCAAATATTTGCCCTGTAATTAATAGAAGATGGAGGAATAGAATGATTCTTCCCATGTCTTGCTAAAATGCAAACCTCAACTCCTGAAATTTTTCCAAAGGTTATTTTCGAGCTGGGTTTTCCAAAGGGAGTTTCAATATCTTTTTCTTCATAATCATCTAAAATTTTAGGGTCATCCAACCCGCTTCCTCCTATAATGCCTATTTTCATGAATAAAAAAACAAAAATTATTTTATAAACATTTATGAAAAAGAATATAACTATTCCTATTATAATATTGATTATCCGATTTAGTTCAAAAACAACAAAGTTTATAAAAATACAAAAAAATGTTTTAAAATGATTATACCAAATTTACCTCAAGAACATTTGAATAATATAGAATTATTAGTAGTAGAATTTGGTGAAGTTCATAGAAAAGGCATTCTTACAAGATATTTAAATCAGTTTTATATCTCAGAAGAAGATCCTGTTCTTAAAAACAGAAAACTTTCAAAGCATGTTTATAATAGAACAAAAGAAGCTTTAAAAATAGAATATCTATAAACCCAAAATAAAAATATATTAAAGAAAAAGATTCACAAAGTTTATAAAACATTAATTTTTAGATAAAAACATGTCAACAAATACAATCGTGAATCCGGAACAAAAAGCAAGACTAGACTCTTTAGTCCGAGAAACACTTGGAAATAAAAGACCCTTAACTATAAATAGAGTAAGAACTGAATTTGGAGTTAATTATGAAACAGCAAGAGATTTAATGAGACCTTATATACAAAGAGGAATTGGGCATTATAATACAGCAAAACAAACTTTTCTTCCAAATTTTCTTTAAAATTATATAATTTATAACCGATTATTATTAATATAATCTCTTAAATAAGTTATGGCTTAGGATTTAATTTGATTGTTATGATGGTTTCTCTAATCTATCCAAATAAATTTTTTATTATTAACTTAAAAATAGAGCTTTAGAAACATTAATTAATCATTCTTCTTTTTCTTTTTTATGAATTACGAGCCTAAACCATTATTTGTAGAAAGAATGCATCTTCTGTTAAAAGATGAAGAAGATTTAAAAAAATTCTTTGAATTTGCAAAAACTAAGACTAAAAAATCATTTAGAGTGAATACTTTAAGGATTTCTCCAGATAAATTAATTGGGAGATTAAAAAAATATAATTGGAGATTAAAGCAGATAGAAGGTTATCCTGAGATAATTCAAGTTCAGAACGAATTAGAACCCGGAGAAATAGGGAAAACACAAGAACATCTTTTGGGTTATTATTATATCCAAGAAATTACAAGCATGATGCCAATTATAGTTCTTCAACCAGATGCTGGTGATACCTTTCTGGATTTATGTGCATCACCTGGCTCAAAAACAACACAAGCAGCAGCAAAAATGAATAATCAAGGAACAATAATTGCAAATGATGTTTCAATTGGAAGAATAACTATTCTTTCTTCAAATCTGGAAAAATGCGGGATTACTAATACAATAACAACACTTCACGATGGATTGGAACTTTGCAACAGATTAAAGAGATTAGATTATAATTTTAGCAAGATTTTAGTAGATGCTCCTTGTTCAGGAGAAGGCAATATAAGATTATCTCCAAGAACTTATTTGGAATGGAGTGAGGGAATGTTGGAAAGATTTGGAAAAAAACAAAAGAAACTGGCATCTTCAGCATTAGAACTTCTCAAAGTTGGTGGAGAAATGATATACAGCACCTGCACACATGCACCAGAAGAAAATGAAGAAGTCATTCAGCATTTAATAGACAATTATGATATTGAAATTCAAGGAGTTAAATTACCAATTAAAACTAGAGAAGGAATTTTAGAGTGGAGAGGTAAGAAATTTGATAAGAATATGATAAATTGTAAAAGAATATATCATCATGACAATAATATGGAAGGTTTCTTTTTATGTAAGATAAAAAAACTATCTGATAAGATTAAAGGAGAATAAAATGAACAACAGCAAAACTTATAAACCTGAAAAAACTAATAATCCTAATATGATCCCCGGTGATCCGCAAGGGTCGCCGGATGAGTCTTTTTTAAATAAATTTAAGAGCACTTTAGTTTTTATTGATGAAGCTTTTCTTTCCAAGTTAAGTAAATATCTTGGAAGTGGAAAATATTTAAAATTTGATAGGATAACTTTTCCAAAAAATATAGCAAAAAAACAGAATCTTAATTGCATACAAGCTTTCTATTATATTGCCCCCCCGTTCCAATCTGAAAATTCAACAAAAGAAGAGGAAGAAAGAAAAAAAGGATATGATAATTTTATTAATGAGCTATTAAAAAATAAAGATATAATCATACGAGAAGGAAGATGTCAAAGGCTTAAAAATAAAGAATTTGAATTTGTTTTTAAACAAAAGGCAGTGGATATTTTACTAACAATTGATCTTATGCAAATCCCATTAAAATATCCCAATATTAAAAAAATAATTCTTATTTCCTCAGACAGCGATTTTGTTCCAGTTATAGAAACATTAAAAGGATTAAATATAGAAACAATTCTTTATACCTATTATGAAAAAGGAAGAAATGCTAAATTCTCCACTTCAAATGAACTGATAAAATCTGTTCATAAATACGCTCTATTAACTAAATCAGATTTTGAAAATGCTCCATTAAAGAAAGAAGAAGTAAAATGAAAATAAGAAGAGCAAAACCAGAAGATGCAGAAGAAATTTATAAATTTAGAATAGATACAATTGAAAAAATTAATAGTAAAGATTATACTCAAAATGAAATAGATGAATTCAAGAAATTATATTCAAAAAAAGTAATAGTAGAAAAAATAAAATCCACGGATATGTTCTGTATTATTGATAATAAAATAATAGGAACTATTTATTTGCAGGGAAACAAAATTGGTGGATTATTTATAAAATCTGATTATATAAACAAAGGAATAGGCACAAAATTATTAAAATTCATTGAATATTATGCTAAAAACAAAGGTATAAAAAAAGTTAAGTTATTTTCTACAAGAACTGCCTATAATTTTTATTTAAAACAAGGTTATAAACCTGCTATAATAATAAAAGAAGATTTACCATTAACAAAATATTTTAACAAAAAATTAGAAAAAAAATTATCATGAAACTCTTAACACCCCAAGAAAAGAAAAAATTAATTGAACAGCTAAACAAACAATATGGAATGACTGAAATTCCATTTGAATTAATTAGATTTGGAGAAGAAAAAATAAGAATATTTTCAGGCAATTTATCCAAAGAGCAATTAATAACCTTAGATAAAGAATTAAGAATTGAAAACATTGGATTATATTTTGCAAAGCAGGAAGTTGAGGGAATAAGATTAACTTTTGATGGAATACAGATTTTCAAAGATCAAATATCGAAGAACATCCTAAATCTAACAGAAGAGGAAGCCAATGACTGGTTGAGAGGAAATGAAATTCAAATAAATGCAGAAAGAGGCTTTAAAATTTTAAAATATAATGCTGAATTCATTGGCTGTGGCAAGTCAACTGGAATTAAAATAACAAATTATATGCCTAAAGAAAGAAGGATTAAATAATTTAGGAATACAACATAAATAATTTCTTATGTAGTATACCAATATTATTGCACCCCTATTTACAAAGGTATCTAACGTATATTCTAGAGTGTAATTATTCCAAAGAAGAAGCTTTATGCTTTCTCAGA
>JAGVWU010000001.1 GCA_018304145.1 Candidatus Pacearchaeota archaeon
AAGAACACCCAGAGATATTACAATTTCATCATAAAGATAAGAAAGATAAATCCTTTACTATTGGTAATACTAAAAAAAATCCTACAAAAGCAATAAAGGAAGAAATAGAAAAGTGTTTCTTGCTATGCCCTAATTGTCATTTCTTATTACATTTTAAAGAAAAGAATAAAGGAATAATAAAATGAATATAGAAGAAGAAAAAGCATATATGAAAGAATATAGAGAAAAAAACAAAGACAGGATAAAAATACAAAATAATGCTTATATGAAATTATATAATCAAAAGAATAAGGAAATAATAAAGATAAGGAAGAAAAAATATCGTGAAAAGAATAGAGAAAGAACAAAGATAAGTAACAAAAGGTATTATGAAAAGAATAAAGATAGAATAAATCAAAGAAATAGAGAATATTGGAATAAGAATAAAGACAGGTTTCATATAAAAAGTAAAGAATATCGTGAGAGGAACAAACATATTTTATCTTTAAAAAGCAAAAGAAATCGTGAAAAACTTATGCAAGATTTTCTTTCATATAAAAAAGATAAATGTTGTACTTTCTGTGGTTATAAGGAGTATCCTGAAATATTGCAGTTTCACCATAAAAATACTAAAGATAAATCTTTTGATATTTCAACCTTTAGAAAAAAGAAATTAGCTTTATTAAAAACTGAAATGGATAAATGTATCTTATTATGCTCAAATTGTCATAGTTGGTTGCATTTTAATGAAAAGACAAATTTATAAAATATATATTCTTTAGATTCGTATGGAAAAAGAGGTTAGAATGATAAAGAATAAAAACAAAGAGAAAATCCCACCCTATCCTTTTTGGAAGAAATTATTATGGTTTATTTTAGGTTTTATAATTGCTATGATGATTTTTTCCTGAATTATTCAACTCAACTTCAATTTGCATTATTTCTGAATTCAACAAAATCAATTTTGCAAATTCTATTTTAGTCATCCAATAATTTCCTAATTCCCCATCATATCCTAATATTTATATAGTAAATCATCTTGTCAATTAAAAATGGGGAAGAAGATATTTATATTTGCTATTGCTGTTCTGTTCTTGCTGACTCTGTTAATAAATATAAACAGCATAATATCTCAAACAAATCAAGATAATGACAATATTGAAATCATTAAAATAATTGATATTTCTCCTCATACTCCTCCAATACTTATTCCAGTTGATTTTTCAATAGTCTTGGATAAATTTTATAATAATTTAACTTATCTATGGGATTTTGGAGATGGAAGCTCACGGGCTATTACAGAAACCGGGGTCTTAATCCATACTTATCAAAGAAAAGGAGTTTATGAACTAAAAATAATAGTTTATAATTTAACAAACGAAGCAAATAAAACTGTGCAGATAAATGCAATTGCTCCTGGAGATTATATTAGTTCTATAATAGCCCTGTATAAAGAAGATTTAAATAAACTTGATAGCCAAATAAATTCCCTTCCAGAATGGATAAAAGAGGAGGCTAAAAAAAATATAAGCATTAGTGATTTAAATTCAAGCATAATTGCCCAGGAAGAAAGATACAAAAATGCAACTTCTGATGATGAATATACAGACATAACAAAAAAATTATTGGAGATTGAAATTCCTTTTGGCTTTTTAGTAAGCGAAGAAATCAAGCCAACAGAGTGTTTTTTAAATGAAAACCAATTGGATTTGGAAGCCTTAAAAGAGATGGGTGCTGGAAATATTTCTGGCACAAGAGAAGATTATTTTAAAGCAATTGAATTATGGGCTGTTGAAAATATCTATGTTTTATTTGAATCTAAAACTTATTCATATTATTACAGAGATAAGAACATAGAACCCTTATTTTCTTATATGAAAATTAATTTTGAGCCTATAAAAAAAATTGATAAAATGTATTTGGTAATAAATGGAGATTCTGGAAAAATAATATTAAAAAACAGCACTGAAATCAAGAAAAATCTTGGAAATGCAGCAGGAATAGTGATGAACAATTTGGACAGAGAGAAAAGTATAGAAATTTTATATCCTAAAAAAGTAAATGCCTTAAATTGCCATTTTTATTTTTCTCCAGATTTTAAAAAATTGGAAAAAAATGAAACTATCCTAGTTTGTGATAATGATGGTGTTTGTGACAGATGGGAAAACTATGTAAATTGCAGAAATGACTGCAAACCTTTCAAAATTACAATTACTTTGTTAATTATTCTTTTTGTATCTGCTTTTGCTGTTTATATTGCATTGCAAGAATGGTATAAGAAACGCTATGAATCTAAATTATTTTCAAATAAGAATGAACTATATAATATAATGAGTTTTATTAACAATTCATTAAAACAAGGTCTTAAAAAGTCAGATGTTTTTTACAAACTCAAGGAAATGAAATGGAATGGTGAACAATTAGGTTATGCATGGAACAAATTTCACGGAAAAAGAACTGGCATGTTTGAAATTCCTGTATTTAAATGGTTTGAAAAAAGAAAAATTCAAAAAGAGCTTGAAAACAGGAACGGCAATCAGGTTTATAAGCGTAACAAATATTAAACAGCATAAGATTAATAAATACAAGACTCAATTAAAAAGATAGCAAAATGCGGATGTGATTTAAAAATGCAAATACTAAGAGATTTCACAAAGAGAATTTTTAGCATCTTTTTTAAAAGAAAAAAGAATATCTCTCTTGGATTTTATGGGCCTCCAAATGCAGGCAAGACTTCTATAACAAACAGGATTTGCAAAGACTGGACTGGTGAAGAAATAGGCAAGGTAAGCAATATACCTCATGAAACAAGAAATGTGCAATTTAGAGAGGAAGTTGAGATTAAGTACAAAGAAAAAACAATGAAATTCAAACTAATTGACACTCCTGGAATTGCAACAAAAATTGACTATGAAAATTTTATGAAGTTTAAAATGAAAAAAAAACAAGCTCAAAAAAGAGCAAGAGAAGCTACGCAGGGCATAATTGAAGCTATAAAGTGGCTGGATGATGTGGATGCTGTTGTTATTGTTCTTGATGCGACTGAAGACCCTTATTCACAGGTAAATATAACTTTAATAGGGAATTTGGTTTCCAGAAAAATTCCGGTTCTTATTATAGCAAATAAAATTGATTTAAAAAAAGCAAACATAAAAAACATAGGGGCTGCATTTCCAGACTATGAAGTTGTTGGAATATCTGCAAAATTCGGGACAAACATGGAAGAATTTTATGAGGCTGTTTTTAAACTGGCAAAAAAAGCCTAGATAAAGATTTAAATAGAAAAAATTCATTACTAAATATTGATTAAAAAAGAGGGAAAAAATAATGAAGAAAACAAGCATAAAAGGGCTTACATTGCATTTCATGCCCTATAGCGAAATAGCAAAACTTGACACAGTTGAAAGAATAAAAAAATTATTAAAAATAATTCTTGACAATAAGGTTATTGTTTTGCAAGGCAAACTGAAGCCTGAAGAAGAAACAAGATTAATTGAAGATACTATGATTATGATTGGGAATATAAAAGGATTCAAAGGTGTTGAGCTTGCTGTCATCTCCCCTGATTCTGAAAATGCTGGCTTTTTTGATAAAATGAAATTTGGTCTGGCAAAAGCCCTGGTTGGGCAACAGGCAGCCATAACAGTTATAGGTCCTGCAACAGTTGTTAAAGAAATGAAAAGGGACCCTAGAAAATTAGAAGTGATGATGAGATAGTCCCGTTTCACTGTAAAATCTTTTGAATGATTTTACAGATACAGAAAATTGGAAGTAATGATAAAGTAACTGAAATATTTACTATAAATTAAAGATGTTCTAAGTTGCATAATAATTTATATATACTCACTTTTTCTGAAGATTGTATAAATACTAAAATCTAAATATGCCTCATAAATGCACACAATGCGGAAAATTGTATCCTGACGCAGCTTCAGAATTATTGAAAGGCTGTGAATGCGGGAGCAAATTTTTCTATTATATCAGAGAGGAAAAATTCCATGAACTTCAGGACATAGTTACTGAACTTAAGGATATAGACAAGATACAGATTGAAAAAGATATAAGAGAGGTAACTGAACAAAAACCTGATGAACCTGTTATTCTGGATTTGGAATCTGTAAAAATAATAGAACCTGGAAAATTTGAGATTGATATTTTGAATTTATTCTCAAAAAAAAGAGTTCTTGTCTATGAATTAGAGGAAGGAAAATATATAATAGATTTGGCTTCGTCTCTTAAGAAAGATAAAAGATGATTTTTAATTATTAGTTAATATCATGTGTGATAGGAAGAGTAAAGTCGGGTTTTTTAATCACATAACTCTTGCTTTTCTCACTCCACATTAATTTAATAATATTATATCAACGGAAATAAATTTTTGGAAAATTTTTTCTTTGATAGATAGGATAAGAAAGAGTAAATTATCCGAAAATTAATTTCTTATCCTATAATTATATGAACAACGTTTTTATTAATAAAAAAATATATTTTTCACAAGTAAAGTAAAAAGGTTTAAATACTAATTTTCTTAAGAAATAGTACAAGAGGCAAAAATGGTTATTCACATCAATGAAGATAATTTTGAGGAAGAAGTGAAAAAATCCGAAATACCGGTTATAATTGATTTTTGGGCTCCTTGGTGCGGGCCATGCCAGATGATGTCCAGTGTTTTTGAATCATTATCAAAAGAATATAAAAATAAAATTAAATTTGTAAAGATAAACACTGATGAAAATCAGGAACTTGCTCAAAAATTTGAAATTCGGGGAATACCCTGCCTGATAATAGTTAAGAGCTCTAAAGAGATTGATAGATTAGTTGGATTTTTATCTGAAAGTCAATTGAAACAAAAGATTGAGGATATTTTAGAGAGGATTTAAGATTTTGTTAATATACAAATTTAAATGAATATGACTTCGGTTTTTCAATTAAATATTTTTCATTGCTCAATTATTGCTTCACACAATTTATCCTGCATAAACATTAATGATAATTATTTATATCCCAATTGGGTTTAAGTAGATGTTAAAACTGCTTGTTCAAGGGGCAAATGTAATCTTTTTGCAAGATCTAAAAGGTTATCCTGTCCTTCAGATAATAAAGTTACAATAATTTCTGGCATTTCAGTTGCTACTTTAATTTCAGGTCGTTTTGATTTTATTCTGCCAAAAAATTCTCTTCGTTTAGAATAGGTTATGATAATACCCCTAAATAAAAAAGATTTTTCATCGTAAAATTTATTTTGACAATTTATACCATAGAAACCAGTATTTCCAAGAGGCAAACCCCGAGCTTCTCCAACAAGTCTTGGATATTCTAATTTATCTTTATCTTCCACCCTTATTCCTTCCCACTCCCTTCCTCCAAAATACCATTGTTCAACAAACCCTCTTATTGGATGAGCAGGTGCGACATCAGAGCTTATTTCTCTCATTAATATACCTAACAAATATTATTTTTAAACATTATTGTGGTGTATTATTTTTAAAAATCAAATTTATATACTCTTCATTACATTATCTATTATGGAAAAATATGATTTAATTATAATAGGGGCGGGCCCTGCAGGGCTTAGTGCTGCTGTTTATGCAGCAAGATACAAGCTTAAGACCCTCATTCTTTCAAAAAGCATGGGTGGGATGGCTGCTGTTGCTCACAAGGTCTGCAATTTTCCATCTTACACAGAAATAAAGGGCTTTGATTTAATGCAGAAATTCTTAAAACAAGTTGAAGAATTGAAGGTTCCAATAATCTATGATGAAACTGTAAAAATTGAAAGAACAAAAAATGAGTTTTTAGTTATAACTAAAAATAAAAAATATAATTGCAAAAAAATTATTTTTGCAGGAGGTTGCGAGAGAATAAGGCTTAAAGTTAATGGAGAAGGAAAGTTTTTAGGAAAAGGAGTGAGTTATTGTGCAACTTGTGATGCTGCTTTTTTTAGAAATAAAATAGTATGTGTTGTTGGTGGAAGCGATGCTGCACTTACTGCTGCATTATTGTTGTCTGAATATGCCTCAAAAGTTTATATTATCTATAGAAAAGAAAATTTTTTCAGGTCAGAGCCTGCCTGGATTGAATTAGTTGAAAAAGAAAAGAAAATAGAGACAATATTCAATGAAGAAGTTGCTGAAATAATCGGTAAAAACAGTGTTGAGGAAATCAGGTTAAAATCAGGAAAATTATTAAAAACTAACGGAGTTTTTATTGAAATTGGCTCTGTTCCAGAAACAAAATCATTAGATTCCTTAAAGGTTAAAAAAACAGATGCAGGATATATTATAACAGACAAGAATCAAAAGACAAATATAGCAGGATTATATGCTGCTGGAGATGTTATTGACAGCCAATTAAAACAGATTGTTACTGCGGCTTCACAGGGTGCTGTTGCAGCTTATTCTGTTTATCAGGAATTAAAGAGAGAGGAATGATAATTAGAAATTAATTAGCTTTCTGAAAATATTTATTAAAAATAACCAAACTTTGTTAAGGTTATTTTTCCTACAAATTTTATTAATTTTACAATCCAGAATTTATAAAATCTGCAATCAAAGCAAAACTTCTCTTACAAAACTTATTGAACTTAGAATATTAACTATAGCTCTTAGAAATTTAGACTTGCTGAAAGCTGGTTAAATTTTAATTATTTTGCTTCAAAAACTTAAATTATATATCCTTAGTATAATTTAAATAATCCTCTTATTTATTTTTCATATGAAAAAAGAGATTAATTCTATTCTGAAAAAAGAGATTGAAAATATAAAATTAGATAAAAAGACTTTTGATGAGATAAACAGAGTGTGCAGGGAATTTATTTATGTTCTAAAGAATCAATTAAAAAAGAAGAAAATAAAAGCAGAGGTTTTTCTCGGAGGAAGTTTGGCTAAAAACACTATAATTAAAAAAACTGAAAAAGACAAATATGATATAGATATATTTGTCAGATTTGATAAAAAGAGCTCTTTAAAAAAGACCTTGGAGAAAGATAATTTATCTGAAATCCTTGAAAAACTCCTTGATAAAAATGCTGTAAAAGTTCATGGTTCAAGAGATTATTATCAATTTCTTAAAAAAAATATAAGAATAGAAGTAATCCCTGTAAAGAAGATTAAAAATCCTGCGGCTGCTGAAAATGTTACTGATTTAAGCTATTTTCATGTTAATTATGTTGTAAATAAGACAAAAAAAAATAGAAAATTAAGCAATGAAATAATGCTAGCAAAGGCATTTACATATGCGCAAAATTCTTATGGAGCAGAGAGTTATATTCATGGATTTTCTGGCTATGCTCTTGAACTTTTGATATGCCATTACAAGAGTTTTTTAAAATTTATAGAAGCGGTTGCAAAATCTCAGGAAAGAATTATTATAGATGATTCTAAATTTTATAAGAAAAAAGAAGAATTATTGATGGAAATGAATGAATCTAAGATTATTTCTCCTATAATTTTGATTGACCCTACATTCAAAGAAAGAAATGCCCTTGCCGGGCTTTCAAAAGAAACTTTTGAAAAATTTAAAAAATCCTGCAAGGATTTTTTAGCAAATCCTTCTTCGTATTTTTTTACTAAAAAGAATATTTATGATGAATTAAAAAACAATAAAAATCTTAAAATAATTTCAGTAAAAACAAGCAAGCAAAAAGGCGATATTGCTGGAACAAAATCAAAAAAATTCTTTGATTTTTTTGTTTATAATATTAAAAAGGAATTTGTTGTTAAAAATGGAGAGTTTGAATATGATGATGAAAAAAATATTGCTTATTTTTATTTGATAGTTGATAAGAAAAATGAAGAGGTAATCAAAGGACCTCCGATTAATATTGTTGAACACCTCACAGGATTTAAAAAAGCACATCCTAATGTTTTTATTAAAGATGGAATTAGCTATGCAAAAATTGCCCATAATCTTTCATTCGAAGAGTTTTTAAAGAGGTTTTTAGAAAAAGACAAAAAGATTATAAAGGAGATGGGTGTTAGGGAAGTGAAGATTATTGATAAGAAATAATAAATATTCCAATAATTATTAGATTAAAACTTTTGATAGTTCTTTTTTCATTTCTAATCAAACATTCCTTTAATATTATTTCTGCTTCATCAAAATTACATCCACAGATATAATAAATCATCTCTTCAACTCTTTGTGTAAATTTTTCTTTATCCATCTTTTTTATTTTATCTATTATCAAAAATTATTAATCTTTTAATGGTTTTGGTTGTAAAGTTAATCTCTTCTGGATATTCCTACTAAGGTTCCATTATTATAGATTGCTAACACAGGTTTTCCTACTAACTCTTGAGGTGTAGAAGTTTCATAAACAGATAATAAATCTTTTATTTCAGGAGGATTTAAAAAAGCAACATTATGATGGCTTCTTGGACCATAAACATGCACTCGACTAATTGTTCTTTCTACTACTCTTTTAATTTTAGTTGCTAAACATTCTTGTTCTGAGCCCATTCCAATTATTTGATTTAATCTATATTTTATCTTATTTCTCGTCCCCAACAGCCTGTTCAAACATATATGACAATGATGAAGCAAAGAAGGGTGTGTTAAGCCAGACAGCCATTTCTTCTGTTGGAGAATCTCCTTTTGAAATTATGAACAATATCTGGTCGTTGTCTGCTATAAAGAATTTAGCCTCCATCTTAATAGATTTTGCCTTGATTTTAAATTTATTGCCTATTTTCTTGACTTCTTTTTCATCTCCTGATAATGCAACTTTTATTTTCACATTTGAATGCTTTAATTTTTCAAAAATAGAATAGAAAAATCTTGATTTTGCCTGAATTTCGTTTGCAGAAGAACAAATAATTACCTCTTTTTTTGCGCCTTCCAAAAGCTCCTTTATGTGATTATAAATAGAGGATTTCCCTTTTATAGAACCTGAAATGTCTTCATGCTTCACGGGCTTTATCCCAACTGTATAAAGTTTTTCCAGTTCAGAATATTCCGGAGTGTCCCTTATTTTTGTGATTGTCTTTATTTTTTCATCAGCATTTCTAATAGCATTGGATTTTAATTTTTCAATTATTACATTTGGCTTTACTGCAATATACTTTACAGGTTTTCCAAGCTTCATAATTGCAAAACCTTGTTTTTCCAAACTTTCAAGAACATCATAAGTTCTGCTTCTTGGAACTCCTGAAATTTCTGCTATCTCTCCTGCGCTTGCAACACCCCTTCCAATCAAAGCAAGCCAGACTT
Organism: Candidatus Pacearchaeota archaeon; assembly: GCA_018304145.1. Lineage (GTDB taxonomy): Archaea > Nanobdellota > Nanobdellia > Pacearchaeales > GW2011-AR1 > ARS1285. The sequence goes on from JAGVWU010000001.1 coordinate 9,190, forward strand.
TTGTTTCATAAATATTAAGATTAAAATGTTCCTTAATTTGTTTTATAAGTTCCTGTTTAATTATCATTTTATAATATTCTTTCCTCTAATTGAGGATTGTAAAGTGTTGATTGCAAAACTGGATGTCTAATTTTTTCAGCTGGCTGATTTAAAAATTCTACTGTTTCTTCAGGAGTCATTGGTTTTGCAGATTCAGAAAATTTAAATCCTATTTCTCCCGAATAGGTTGTATTTAGTTGAGCTCTTGAATTATCCTTAACATCGGTTGTCATATCTTTTTTTATACAAAAAGGGGTTTATAAATCTTATTGTAATGTTATTACTATATAATTAAAACAAAATCATAAAGTTTATAAATAAGATTCATTGATTTTAGTTTATGGAAATAAGGGTATTAAAAGGTTTCACTGTTGAAAATTGGAAACATAGATTTCTTCCGTCTGAAGATGTTTATAGATTTTCTCAATCCGGCAAATCTGGGATTTTATCTGTTGCTGATGGAATAACAAGAGATCCTACTAACGGAACCTTGCCAAATTTAGATAGTATATTTGGAAAAGTTCAATTTGTTCTGGGTTATCCAAAACCCAGCCCTGCATTCTATGTTGCAAATATGTTTTGCAAATCTTTTAATTCTTATTTTGAATCAATGCCTTCTGGTAAAAGAATTAATGAAGATTCTATTTTTGAATCATTTAGAATTGCAAATCAAATTATAAGAAATTTTAATAATAAATTTTTTCCATATGCAGAGTTAGATTTTTTGAAAAGGGATTATACAGGATGTGTTGCATCAGGAGCTATTGCTGATGGAAGAGATGTTTTTTATGGTTATATTGCTGATTCGGGATTTATTGTTTTGGATGATAAAGGGAATATAAGATTTAAAACTGAAAATGAAGGGCCAAACAGCAAAGGAAACATTGATGAAGATGTAGCTAAAAAATATAGGACGGGATTTAAATTTCCTAAAGGAAGAACAATTATACGAAGTCAATATAGAAATAATCCTGACGAACCTCTTGCATATGGAGCTTTGACTGGACAAACAGAAGCTATGAATTACGTAAGAACGGGTTATTTTGAATTACAAGAAGGAGATGTTCCTATTGTCTTTACAGATGGTTTAGAAAGTGTTATACAAAGCCCTGAATTTGCAGAAAAAATCAGAGAAAGAGATTTTAAAGGAATAAAAAAATTATGCAGGAGGAAAGTTAGAACTGAAGGTACTTTAGTTTGTGCATTATAAAATGAAATTCGATTTATCAAACCTATTAAAAATATCCATAATATTCCTGACCGGATTTTTAGCAGCTAATCTTTTTGGATTTTATTATGTATATGGCTCAGAGATTCCTTTTTTAAAAAACTTTGGTTTTACAAATTTAAGTTACAATTCCGCTCCCTTTGATTTTATAAAAGAGAACCAAATAGAGGTTTATAATGACAGGATAATAATAAGAATTGAAAATGCAAGTATTGGAAGCTATGCCCCTACTGGAAGCATGAGACCTATTCTTGATAAGGATTCAAATGGAATAAGGATAGTTCCAAAATCAGAAAATGACATTCATATTGGAGACATAATCAGTTTTGAGAATAGCTCTTTAGAAAAGACCTCTGAGAAATCAGAATTAATAATCCACAGGGTTATTGAAAAGGGTATTGATGAGGATGGTGTTTATTTTATTACAAAAGGAGATAATAACAACATTAATGATGGAAAGATTAGATTTAATCAAATTAAATATCTGACAATAGGTATGATATGGTGATAATATTTATAGTGAAAAACATAAATAATTGAGCAAAATCTTATGTTTTTCTCTCGACCAAAGAAAATCTTGAAGGGATTTTCTGGGCCGTAGAAATCTTCTGAATGATTTCTCCGGTAGTCAAGGCATAACTGCTCAGTATTCAATGCAAGAAAATTCTTTCAGAAGAATTTTCTGCACAGAAAATCCTGCAGATTTTCATGTGTCCTTGACTATATTTAGACTAAATTAAGGCTAATCAATGCATAATACAAAATCATTCCAAGATAGATTCCCATTGTTAAAAAAGGCATTGCTGGATAGAATCTTTTCTTTTTTGCAAATAAGAATAACATCAGCAGGGCAAGTGCTGCAAACAAAGAAATGATTAATGAGGGGATTATTGAGTGATAAGTTTTATAAAAAACTCCTGCTGCTATTATTGGAAAAATTACATCTCCTCCTCCTAAAATTGCAAGATTTATCTTTATTTTGGCTTTTTTAAACTGATTGTTTAAAACTTTTTCTCCTTTTTCAAGATATTTATCCTTTATTTGCTTTATTTTTAATTTTTCTTTTTTTTCAGCATATGGCAGGAAAAAACCTGTAAAAAATTTTAGATTTTCTATTTGATACTTAGCCATTTTTTGCATGAATTCAGAATGCCAGACTGCCCAGATATCATAAATTGAAATCAATAAAAGAAGTATCACTATTCCGAATGTATTGATTAATGGAACAAAAACAGCTGCTATTCCTGGATAAATCATTAACTCAGTCATGTTATGAACAATCATATTTCTTTTGAAAATTTTGAAATAAGCCAACGGGACTGCGAGGATTAATGCTATCAGGGAAACCATGCTTAATGAAATATTAAAATTTTTAATTAAAAGAAAAATAACAACATTTATTGTCAAGCCAATGGCCATTGAAGTGACTGCAAAAAACCATATTCTTATGAAAGTTTCTGCTTTTATTTTTGTTAAAAGAAAAAACAAGCCTATTGCTATGACGAATGCTATCAGAATATTGATTATTGAAAAATTCTCTTTTACTTCTTCAGGGGGTTCCATCCCATATGGAAGAATCAGGCCATTATTGTAAGTTTTGACAACAAAAAACCCAATTAGCTGAGTCAATAAAAACATTATTATTAAAATTGCAGTTATTTTTACGTTGTGTTTCATTCTCACAAGAAACTTAGAGTTTCTTCCAAGTAATTTTCCTCAGATAACAGATATTAACATATCTGTTGAACAAAAGAATTACTCATGAATAAAAACTTAAGTTAACTTCCTTTAAATTATATAGTAAAAAAGGTTTTTAAAGTTGCCTGCGTATATTAAATTGTTACAATGAATAAGTAATAAATATATTTTAAATCACAATAACGTTTAAAAAGCAATGGGGGATTAAATTAACATGCAAATTTTAGAAAGAACAAAAAATGAGATTGAGGCAAAGACAAGAACAATGTCTGATTTTTTGAAAATAGAATATCTGGAATTGTGCTCAAAAAAATTTACAGATATTGAAATCCAGAGATTTTGTTATAAAGAACTGGCAAAACTTTATGAAAACAAATTTATGTATACAGAAGCCCTAAAATACATAACAAAGCTGAAAGGTGTTTGCATAATGCAGAGAGAGAAAGTTGATTGCTTGTTTAAGGAAATAGAATTATTAACTAAAAGCGGATATTATGAAAAAGCAGATTTATCATTCAGAGAAGCTGTTAAAGAACTTAATGAAAATGACAGATTTGAACTAAAGAAAAGAATTACAGATGCTTACTATGAAGAAGTTAAAAAATTGGAAAAATCCAGCAAATTTTCTGGAGTGATAAAGGTTTATGAAAATTTAATTCATTATGTTGTTGATAATGAAAGAATGCAGATTAAAAGAAAAATGCTGGACCTTTATAAAAGATTGGGCAGAGTGAGAGAATCTATGCTGTTAGAAAAAGAATTAGAGGGGCATCCGGTTAAATCTGTTTCTGTGATTTAATTAATATCTAAGATGGCAAATTCAATACACGTTGGCTCAGCAGGAAGAATAATAACTGAAGGTCCCGCTGTTGATAAATTCACACTTCATGGAGATTCTGTACAAAAATTTTATGATGTTCTAAGAGCTATAAATAATCCAAGATTACTTTTAGTTGGCTCTTCTTATTGGGGTTATAGTAATCATGATTTAAGTTATAATATAGAAGATGCTGCATTATATATTGGATTTTCAGCAGAATCTAAAAGAGTTAGAGGTCGGCTAAAAGAAATTAATTTTGCTGAAGTTAAAATTGGTGCTCAAACTAGAGAAAAAAGAGAAAAAGCATTAAGTAGACTAGAAGAAATCACTGGTTTTAGTTTTGCTGATCAAATAAGAAGATTAATTTATGCTGAAGAAGAAACTTCACCAGAAGAAACAAAATCTGAATAGAAATATTTTTATTAATCTTTATACTTTTTAGTTAATATTTATGCAGGTTTTGTTGTGAAAATAAAGATTGTTATGTTGTAAAAACAATTAACACTAAAATCCGAACCATTGATAATTAATTTACATGAATAATATTTAATAAGAATCTAGAATGCTTATCTCAATCTAATTGTCTCTAAATTTCTAAGGATATTCGTCTCTGTATACAGAAAATTAAGAATTTTCTGTCCCATAAAAAATCTTCTGAATGATTTTTTAGGTGCATCGCATACTGAAACAAAAATCATCTTAGTCTTATAGTTTCTAAGTTACGCGGGACGTTTGTTTCAGTATGCTGCAATTTGTAAATTGAAGAAGCTAAATCCAAGCATCTGCTTTGCTCTCCATGAACTATTATTATCCTGTTAGGATGCGGCTGGCATTTATTTGCAAAATCTAGAAGCTCTGTTCTTCCTGCATGAGAAGTCAAGCCATCAATTGTAATCACATTCATATTGACTTCTATATTCTCTTCTTTTCCTTCAATATTCATCCTGACTTCTTTTACACCATCCTGAACCTGCCTTCCAAGAGAACCGGGGCCCTGATAACATACAAAACAAATTTTGTTGTTTTTGTTTATTGAGAAATGCCTGAAATATTCCACAGACGCTCCTCCAACTAACATACCTGAAGTTGCAAGAACAACACAAGGGCCTCCTTCAATAACCTGTTTTCTTTCAGCAGCAGAACCGACTCTTTGAAAAACTTCTGAAATAAATGGATTATTGTTCTGAAAAACTTCTTTTCTGACCAGAGAATTTAAAAAATCAGGATAAGCTGTGTGAATTCCATTTATGTCCCAAATCATTCCATCAATATATATTGGAACTTTTGGGAGAGAATTGTTCTTCATTGCTTCTGCTAAAATAAGCATTGTTTCCTGAGCTCTCCCTAATCCTAATTCAGGAATCAAAACTTTTCCCCCTTGCCCTATGGTTTCTTTAATTTCATTAATCATCTGATCCTCTGCCTCTTTTCTTGGAGGAAGAACATTATTTTTCCCCCCATAAGTAGATTCTATAATCATTGTTTCAAGCCTTGGAAAATTGGAAACAGCTCTTTCTAATAATTGAGATTTTAAAAATTTGAAATCTCCTGTATAAATCAGATTATGAGCCCCATTTCCAATATTTATATGGACTATTGAAGAACCTAAGGCATGTCCAGAATTATACAGAGTTATTCTCATGTCGGGAGCAATATCTGTAACTTCATTGTATTCAAGGCAAATAGTATGTTTAACCATTTCTTTTATATCTGTTGAAGAAAACAATGGAGCTGCTGCTTGTTTATACGCAACACCTATAAAATCAAGAGCTAAAAGAGCTGAAACATCTCTTGTGGGAGCTGTCATGTAAACAGGCCCTCTATATCCCATCTTAAATAAATATGGAATCAATCCGCTATGATCCAGATGAGCGTGGCTTAAAATTATTGCATCTAATTCATTTATTTTAAATTCTGAAACATCCAAATATGGAAATTTTTCTTTACCCTTTCCAGCCACATTTATTCCACAGTCCAGAAGAATTTTTGTTTGTGGAGTTGATAACAGAAAACAGCTTCTTCCAACCTGTCTTCCCCCTCCCAAAAATGTTATTCTAATCCATTCCTCAACTTTTTCAGGATTCCATTCCTTGTAAATCTTTTTTCCCACGGAATTCAAGAATTTTTTTCTGGTATTATTGTTCTGATAAAGAACATCCCTTATATTTTCAGTTATTTTGCTTTCAATTGCAGGGCTTCTCTGAATCTGAGGTATCCATAAACTATTATCTTTGATTTCTTTTAAAATAAGCCCTGATTTTCCAATAACCAATCCAGGCCTTTTTGCCTCAATAACAACAATGCTTCTTTGAGAATCAAAAAGAATAGCTGTTAATTCTGCTTCTTTAGGAACTGTCTCTCTGATTATTTTTTCAGTATCCTCTTCTGATTTTAAAAGTTTTTCATCTGCCCTTAATTCTATTCTTTTTTTAAATTTATTAACCAGCTCTTTGATTTTTCCTTCATTATCCTTAAAAAATTCTATATCGTTTGTATAAAGAACAATATTAGCACCTTCAAAGTTCGCACTGCTTATTACTTTTGGTAATTCTTTCTGTATGTCTTTTAGAATATCTGCCATGCTATTTGATTAAAATTTATTAAATATCTCTAATAACTATTTACCACCTTAATTTTTTATTTTAAATTTAAAATTACTTTATATTTTTATATTCTGGAGTGATTTCTTGTGCGACTTCATGTTTTATACCTTTCTTTGTTATAGTGAACACATCAATTCCATTTCCACTTCCAGTGTCTCTTTGTGTTGAAGATTTTAGTGCTTCAATAACTAAATCTACTCCTTCTTTTATATCTATATTCTTTTTGTATTGTCTTTCCAATAAACCCAAAACATAGGGCATTCCAGAACCAAAATTAGCATCGTAATCTTCTACTTGAATAGCAGTTCCAGAAGGTTCTATTGAATAAAGTTCGGTTGTTCCATCTTCATTAAACCCTGCTACAAGAGTTCCAACAATTGAAGGAATCATTGTGGGCTGCCTGATGTTCCTGTAAGTAATCATTCCTATAAGATTAGCTGCCTCTTTAATGGTCGGTCTTTTCTTTGCCTTTAATTCTTTTAATCTTAATTCTGCTGCAATTATTTTCTTTTGCATTTCTATATCAGACATATTTCCTGTTCCAGCAATAACCAAATAGTCATTAATCTGCACTGCTTTTTTTGCATTTTTCATTGCAATTAAATTTCCTGCTGTTGCTCTTCTATCAGAAGCCATTACAACTCCGTCCTTGCAGACTATTCCAAGTATGGTTGTTCCTGTCTTAAGAATACTATTTTTTAATTCATTATCCATTTTATTTAAAAATTCATTAGGGAATTTTTAAGCCACAAAAATCTTCTAAAAGATTTTTTATGTTTAAAAAAATTCTAAAACAAAAATGCTTTTGAATCCATTTAGAATTTATAATATTAGTGAGAAAAAAGGGTTTATAAAGTTTTCGAAGAAGAAAATTTTTGGATTTTTAACTTTAAAACTCTGGTGATATCCTGGTTATTCTAAAAAGCTTATGAACTTCAGAAGCACACATTCCCTCTAATCTTCCTGATTTTTTTAGTTTATCAAATTCTGCTAATTTTTTATTTTGAGTATAAACAGGATGAATAAATTCATATGCTTTTTGCAGAAATTTTGTTAAATATTTTATCATGATAATTGATATAGGGTTTAATTTCTGAGATTATAAAAACTTAGGTAACTCCCCTCCAATAGTAAAAAGCAGAAATGTTTTTAAATGAATTTTTGATGAAGAGAATATGCAAGAAGAATTATAAAGAATCTATATTTATAAATAGTGTAACTAAAGTGTCTCACAATGTATTTTCAAGTTTTTGAAAAATGTCTCAGAGTGTGAGAAATTAACGGATTGTCAAAATATTATTTAGATTAAGCTAACTTTCCAGAAATTAATAGAGGCTTGCAATAATTATTCCAAAGTTGATGTCCATTTATATCAACAAGTTTTTGATGTTCTCTTATTAATGCGTTTACATCTCCATTATATGAATTAACAAGTAATTTCCCCGCAATTTGTGGAATATGTTCTGTTAAACTATGAGCTCTCATTGTCCTCTCAAAAAATTGATTTTCAGGATGCATGTAACTTATCGTTCTAAAGGCTTTTTCCCAATCATATTTCTCTGCCGCAAATCTTTGTTGTTCTAAGTGTGCTTGCCCTAATGGGGGAAAGAATTCATTTAAATTTAATTTAAATTCTCCAATCTTCAAAGGTTCAAGAATTCTATAGACCAAATTTCCAAAACTCGATGAATAACCATTAAATTCTTTAAAGTCTTCAGGCCGAACTTTAATAGTTTCATTATCAACTACAACTACAGAGTGCGTTACTTCTTCTGCTAACATCAAAGGATATCTTCCATTTGAAACTGCTCTATTGATTATTATGGCGTGATTATCTTTCCTGTATCTACAAGAACCAAAACTATCATAAGTCCTACTTATAATGTCTCTTATAGCTTCTTCAGATGGAGATTCGGGATGAAACTCTAAAGTTTCTCTTACTTTCCAGCCCTCTTTATTTACATCTTCCACATTAAAAATTGCTAATATTGGCGGACCTCTCGAATCATTTTTAGAGAACAATCTAGACAGTTCTTGCCATTGTCTTTGAATATCTCCATATACAAATTCTCTTGGAGATGTTTTAATATTCATTAGAAAGAAAAAAATATCCTATATATAAATCTTTGTATTATTAACTACTAATAAGTTACAAATATAACTATTTATGTCGTAAATTCTTTAATTTAGTTAAGGAGGTAACAAGAATTGTCATAAAACTTATTACATAAAGTATCATAAATCTTGTTACACGGTAATTTTATAAATTATTACAAAAACAAAATTCATTCAACCTTTGTAATACCATTCTCTTTCCTTATTCTTACAATATTGTCTACAAAGCTTTCTATTTTTTGTTCATGGCTTACTAAAATAAGCTGTTCTATATTTAATTGATTTAAAACATCCCTCATTTTATCCAGCTGCTGTTCTGAAAAACCATCTGTTGGCTCATCAAGAATAACAAGATTGGTTGTTTTTATGTTGCTGAGCATTGAATTTATTACCTGATTTAATGATAACCTATATGCAAGGGCAACTGAAGTTCTTTCTCCTCCTGAAAGAAAAGAATAATCCAATTCATAGTCCTGCTGTTCAATTACTGGAGAAAAATTATCATCTAACTTGGCTGAAAGAGAATCTGAAACAAGGATTGAAAACCATTTTGAAAACAGTTTAGAAAATTCCTCTTTAAGATTAAGCATTACCTGTTTTTCTGTAAAAAGGATTATGTCAAGGAATTTTTCCGAAATCCAGTATTCCAATTCCCTTATTTTTTCTATTTTTTTCTTTAGCCCTTCCTTTTTTTCAATAGCCTGCTCTTTTTCTTTTATCTGCTGTTCTGAAAACTGAATTTCCTTATTTGTTTCTGCTTTTTTAATTGCAGACTCATTCTCTTTTTGTTTTGCTTCCCTTAATTCAGTATTTTTTTGTTCAAAAATAGAATCATATTTTGAATATTCAGTAATTGAAAAATCAATGGATTCTACATGGTTTTTCAGTAATTCCAAATCTTTTTCAAAGTATTTTTTTTGATTTTCCAAATCTTTCATCCTGTCTTCTTTTTCTTTTATTGTTTCTAATTTTATCCTCAAAAGTTCAAAATCTGATTTCTTTTTATTTAATTCTTCTTTATTATTTTTAATGGATTCTATATTCTGCAAAAGATACTTTTTCTTAAGATTAAAGGATTCTAAATTAATATCAATCACTTTCAAATCTTCATTAATTTTTGAAAGAATATTAGATTTATAATCAATCGGCACATCCTGAAGGCACGTTGGGCATTTTTTTAATGCAGATATTTTATTTTTCATATTCATCGTTTCCCTTTGTTTTGCATCCTCGGAATTAATCTGGCTTATTATCTGAATGTATTCTTTTTGCAGGTTATCTTCCCTATTTTGTTCTTCTTTTATTTTTTTATTCAAAGAATCCAATTCCTCCTGCCTAAACATTATTTTCTTAGATTCTTCAATCTGAAGATTTAATGAATTAATGTTATTTTGAAGAGTCTTTGTTTGCTGTTTTTTTTCAGAAAAAAGCATCAAAGATTTGGATTTTTCATTTTCAAGAACATTTTTTTGATTTATTTTTTCCTGAAGTATTTCCAAATCTTTCTCTTTTTCCACCCTTTTATGCACTAACTCTTCATGCTCCTGCTCTACAATTTTCTTTTTTCTTTTTAATTCTAGTACAATTTCTTTTCTTTTGATTAAATCCTCTTTTAAGAAATCCAAGTCAAAAATCATTCCTTCGCTGGTTCTTATTTTTTCCCTTAATTTAGATGTTAATATAATAGAGTTCTCTACTATTCTTTTGTATTTATCTATTCCAAAAACATGCCTTAAGGTATTAAGCCTTAATTCACCGGGTTCTAGAATAATCTGCTTCATTTCTTCCTGAGGAGTGTATACTGTAAATTTATATAACAGATTTGTTTTTTTGGAAAATTCTGAGGGATAGTTTAAAAGCTTCAGAACCCTGTTTTTAATTTCAGTCACGCTTTCTTCAAATTTTTCATTATCAATCATTATTGAAGCATAGTCCTGAGAAACTGTTTTTTTGACTCTTTTTAAGGTTCTTTCAATAATTATATTTTTATCATCTATCTCAAATTCCAAGATAACTTTTCCTTCATCATTTGCATTCCTCAATAGAGAAGTTCCTCTTTGGCCTGGCTGCAGGCCGAACAATGCAAATTCAATTGCTAGTAGAATAGTTGTTTTTCCAGAGCCTATATCTCCTGATAAAAGAGTCGAGCCTTTTGGAAAAACAACCTCCTGTTTTTCATAGCTTCTAAGATTTTCTATTGATATTTTTTTTATTATCATATTCGTATGGAAACCAAGGGTTTCACAAACAAAAAGCATTTATCTATCTTATTATTTAATTTGTAAATGCTTTTTGTTTCTAACAAGTCACCCTTCCTTTGAAGGTAACAAGTAATTTTCCTCATTATCATTTTATTTTTGTTAATGTTTATGCAGGACAGGTAAGGTAGTTGGAACATTAGTTTGTCTAGCTTTTTCATTTCACAACCCTCGATTACCCCTCTTCGCTTCTAAATTTATTGATTAATAATATTTTCATTTTACAACTCTATATTTAACACCTTATTTAATCCTGAAAATAATCTTGATTCAAAAACAGAGGAGTTTTCTCCCTCTTGTTTTTCTAAGCTCAAAGATTCAATCAATGGAAAAATTAATTTGTTTAAATTGGATGGGTTTTCTTTGTCATACTTTTTAACAAGAACATCTTCAATTTTTTCCATTTCATAAGATTGAAGATTAACTTCAATTTCCTTTTTTCCTGCCTCAAGCTTGGAAGTGTTTTTTAAAAAGGAATATACCCCGTTTTTTTCAAGATAATCCTGAATTTCCTGGAATTTTATATCAGAGAGTTTTCCTTTTTTTAATTCTCCAAAAACTTTCAAAAGAACAATCCTATCTCTTAAATTCAGCCTTTTTAAGATTTCCAGGATTTGTTCTGTTCCTTTAAGAGCATCTTCCATCTCTACCTCTATCAGGTCCACTTCCTTTAATCTTATTTCTTTTCTTATAATTTTAGTATAACCCTCTACATCTATTATGTAAAATGCCCCGTATTTTAGGTCTTCAAGCTCTTTAAAATTATTTGGAAAAGTCGGTCCTCCATACACAGCAGGTTTGTCATTGATTTCTTTTTCAAAATTAACATGAACATGTCCTAAGGCATAATAGTCTGCTTTTGGAAGTTCATTTAATGGAATTGAGTCAATTGGAATATTTTCAATTGCTTCTTTTATTGTTGTATGAAGCATTAGAATCCTAAAATAATTTGAATAAGGCTCTATTATCTCAATTTTCTTTAAAGAGCTCAATTCCAATCCGGATTTTTTTCCAGGATAGCCGTAAATATAAAAAGATTTATGCATGATTGGTTTAAGAATAACTTTATCTTCATTTTCATCAAATTTGCAGATTTCACAAAAACCTGATTTTTCCAAAACATCTAAGAAAGTTTTTCCTGAAACAGAATAATCATGGCTTCCTGCAATAATATAGGATTTTATCCCTGCTTCTTTTAATTTTCTGAATTCTGAGAAAGTATCCTTCAGGATTTCTATTGGGGGAAAGGGGCTGTCAAATAAATCTCCTGTGAAAAGAACAAATTCCACTTTTTCCTCAATACAGCATTCAATTGCTTTTTTAAAGGATTCTATGTTTAACAATTGCATTTCTGGCTGTCTCCAGCCTCCCAAATGGCTATCAGATATATGTGCAAATTTCATGTTCTTTTTACCTGAAAAACGTTATTTCAAGGATATATAAGAATGATTATAATAAGGAATATAATGGTTTATAGAAAGAATTCGTAAACAAACAGTTTCTCAAAGAACAGGTTTGTTTGATTTAAGAGTTTTATTTTATAGCCAAATTTTTTGGCTTGTTTTCTTATTATATCTGGTTTTGATAATGATGAAATTAACAAAAGGATTTTTCCATTTTTTTCTAGATGAGACTTTGCTTGTTTTAAGGACATGACAATAATCTCATAACCTTTTTTTCCTGCTGTTGTATCTTTTTCCTTATCATATTTGTTTTCAGGAAGATAAGGGGGATTGAAAATAATTAAATTAAATTTTTGTTTTTTATTGATATTTGAGAATAAATCACTTTTTATTGCATTAAATCCCTTGAATTTTAGAAATTTGACTGCCTCGGCTGTAATATCTGCTGTTAAAATATTATTAAAACCTGATTCTCTGCAGGTTTTGGCTTGTATTCCAGAGCCAGAACCCATATCTAATATTTTAATATTTTTATATTTTATTTTTGATAGATATTTATTTAATGTTTCTGACATTAAATAAGAGTCTTCTGCTGGCTGGTAGATTTGCATTCTATTATGAAATAAAGAAGATTTTAATAGTTAATGATGATAGATTATTAAATTAATTATTTGGTTATGGCTTCTGTTGTTTTTTAATGAAAATGTTTCTTTCTTATTATTAACTCTTTCTTACCCCTTCTTGTCCTACCATAAATTAATAAATATTAAGAGAAAAAAGCAAGTATCTTATTCCTTAAAAGGATAGTGGATATTAAAACTCCTATAAGAAATAATAAGATTATTAATAAAATAATTTCTTTTTTATAATTTGATTTTTCAGGAGCTTCTTGAGCAATCTGAGGTTGAGATTGAGTTTGCAAGAGTGGTTGATGGGTTGGCTGAGGATATCTTGGAATTTGCATAGGTGTTTGTTTAGGTTGTTGAGAAATTAAAGGAGGCTTCATTTGAATTTTAGGTGCAGAATTTGAAGAAATTTCTGACTTTATTTCACTATTAGTCGGAGTTCTTTGGGGCAATTGCTGAACAGAAGGATATCTAGGATTTAAATAAGAAAATTGCTGAATCTGCTGCAATTGACTTTGAGCAGGCAATTTTGGAGGGATGGGCATTCCTGAAATCATTGGTTGTGCAACTGGTGGACCAGGATTATTTTTTATTAATATATTTTTTTCTTCAGGCATAATTAGAAGATTTTTGTTGTTTGGAGACATTGGAACAAAACCAACAAATTTTGAAGCATCTTGAACTTCATTTACAGGATATCCTGAATTAATCAGCACTCTCATTGCAGTTTCTAAACTCTCCCCCCTGTCAACAGCATTTCTTAAAGAAGTAACAATGTCTTCGTTTACCATTTTTAGTTAGTATATAAATAATACATAAGTTTTTATCCAAGTGAATTTGCAGATGATAAATTCATCGGTTATTTTATTATTAATTTATTAGGTGTAGCAAGAGCTTGATTCCTAAGCATTTTTTCAGTTTCGTTGATTTTATCATTAATTTCTCTCTTAACTTATACATTATTAAATTTGTTTTATTTATATTAATTATTTGAATTCTAATTTTTGCTTATCGTGAATCAGATGAACATTTTTTTTATCTTTATAACCAAGCTCTTCTGCAAGCTCAACCATAGGAGCTGTTTTGTCATGACTTCCGTGAGCAGGCATTATATGTTCAGGGTTAATCAAGTTTATAAAATCTCTCAAGTCTTCTCTTCCAGCATGCCCAGAAACATGGAGATTTGTGAATAATCTTACACCTCTCTTTTTTAATTTAGAATCTAATTTTTCCCTGTTTTCAATATTTATTTTTGTTGGTATAACTGATGAAGAAAATATTACATGATCTCTTTCTCTGAACTGGAATGGAAGCTTGTTTTTAATTAATCTGTCCAAAATACTTCCAGGCTCTCCCTGATGCCCTGTGCACACAACCAGATGTTCGGCTCTCTGACTATTAATATGCCTTAGTTTTTTTTCAACTTGTTTCCTGTAAGCAACCAGCTCTATTTCTTTTCTAAAAGGGCACAAGTCAATTCCTGAAGCAGCACCCACATATCTATTCAGACTTCTACCAACAAAAACAACTTTCCTGTTTAATTGTTTTCCAAAATCAGTTATGGATTTTAATCTTGCTATGTGTGAAGAGAAAGTTGTTACAAATAATCCTACATTTTTATTATCTGTTGTTAAAAGAACATCTTCCAAAAGAGTCCTTGCAACTTTTTCACTTGCTGTTTTTCTTTCATCTCCAGAATACAAAGAATCAACAATAAGAACTTTGACTCCTTCTTTTGCAATCTCCCTTAATTTTTCATAATTTGGTTTTTGCCCCAAAATAGGATTATTGTCAAATTTAAAATCATTGGCATAAAGAACAACACCTTCATCAGTATGAAGAGCAAGCATAGATGTCTGCAAAGTCGAATGCGTGATATTAATAAAATCAAGTTTGTATTTTTTATTTTTTCCCTGTATATAACAGAAAGAATTAGGCTGTATAGTTTTTAGTTTATTATCAAGATGATGCATTTTTTCATCATGCAAAAGAGTTTTTAAAACTTCAATTGTAAAAGGAGTTCCTATAATAGGACAATTATATCTGTGAGCCAAAAATGGAATTGCTCCAATATGGTCCAAATGTGCATGGCTTGGAATAATAGCACGAACTTTATTTCTTAATCCCAATCCGTCCAGCATATCATCAGACGGCACTGCTCCTATTGCCCTTAGTCTTTTTTCTGTATAAACATTTTCAGACTCTTCTAATTCAACAATCGGGGGGAGGAACAAACCACAGTCAAAAAGAAAAACATCATCCTTTAATTCAACTGCAGTCATGTTTTTTCCAACTTCGCTAAAACCACCAATTCCGTAAATTTTCATCTTAATTTTTTATTGATTTAATAATATTATGCAGGTTATGAAGAGTGAAGTAAGTTAAATTTTATACTACTATAACCGTATAATATTATTTTTGATATTGCAATCCTCTTTTTATGGATATATTAATTACAGAAAGAATGAATTTAAATAGGTTTTGGATTGAAATCTTTTTTAAATTGTATTTTCCAAAATTTGTTTTTTGTGTCTATAATACAAGTTTCTCCAAGTGGAATTGTCAGATTAGGTTCTGAATGGCCAATTGGTTGATTCATAATAACCGGGCATTTAAAGTCTTGAAAAAAGTCTTTTAGGTAATTATTTATATTCTTGCCACAATCTACAAAATTACCAAGAATAATCCCCTTAACATTATTAAACTTTCCTGCTAATTTAAGATGCCATAAAATATCCAATACCCAACCTTCTTTCATTTTTACATCTTCTATAAATAATATTTTATTATTTGTGTTAATTTCGTAATTTGTTCCTAATGACCTTTCGAGCAAGGTTAAATTTCCTCCAGCAATGTCTGCTCTTGCAAAGCCTTGTTTTAAAATATCTTGATTGTTTATAGCTATTTGATAATTCTTTTTATTAATAGCATCAAATAAACAAAGAATGGTTTTTTCATGATATTTTTTTATAGGTTTCCATAGATTTGGCCCATGCAAACATCTTTTTCCGGTTTTTTGATAGATAGTATTTAATAGAATAGTAATGTCACTATAACCTATTAAGGTTTTATTTGATTTTTTTATTAAATCATAATCTAAAAAAAGAAGTGTATGAACTGCACCCATTCCACCGATTATACTAAAAATAAACTTAGAATTTTTATCATTGTATGCTAAATTAATTTCTTTAGCTCTTCGTTTATAATCTCCGGCATAATAATGATATTTATCAATAATGTCGGGAAGATAATTGACTTCAAAATTCCAGTTTTTTAATATTTTTATTGCATTATTTAAAAGTTTTTTTCCACTATAACCTGAAGGAGAAATTAGAAAAGCATATCTTTTTTGATTAGAGATTTTATTTTTATTTGAAACTGCCATTTTATGAACTGAATTTTCTTTCAACAGCTTGAACAATTGGGTCTGATAGATTATATGAATCAGTTTCATTTGCAGTTGTTGGCGGAGCAACACCTGTTCCAGAGCCATTTATTTCCAAAACATATTGTCCTCTGAAATCAACAGCCCCATAAAACATTCCTGTTTTTTCAATTACTTTTCTAGCAATTTCAATTTCTCTTGGTATGCCTTCCATTAAGTCAACGTTAGTGCATCTTTCTCTTCCAGGTTCCCCTTGTTTGAACATCCTTCTCCTTATTATGCATTGACCATCTAAAAAAATATATCTTCTTTCTTCATTTGCTGGAATGTATTGTTCAAAAAGATATTCATCGATATCTTCAATTTTTTGCAAATCCTCAATTCTCTCTAAAAATTCAACACCCATGCTACATGCACCTATTCTTGGTTTTGCAATTATTCTTTCACCAGAAGCAACTAAATCTGAGAGTTCCTTTGGAGTTTTAATATCAAATCCATGTATCCATGGAAGTTCCAAAGTTTTTTGTTTTGGTTTATATTCATATGAAGTGCTTTCTGCTCTATTAAGAACAAGAGAAAATTGTTTTTCCATTTGAAAAAGAAGGTCTATGAATCTTTTTGAAGCACTTGCTCCTTGTTCTTCATCTAAGCTGTACACAAAAAAAACATCACCTGATAAAGTTGCATCAGTTCTTTTTTTATAAAAACTACCATTACTAAATCCATAAGCACTTCTTGCATATAATCTGCCTAATTTATCATAGCAAATGTTTCTTGGATGAACCACCTCTAAATCATGACCTCTTTTAACAAAAGCGTCAGCTAAAAATCTAGAACCCATATAACCCATTCCCTGCCCTTTTGCATTTGGGTCAAATTGGGTTTTAGCTTCTTCACTTAAACTGAGAGTAATCTTCATTTTGTTAAATTTTAATTAATTTAATACCAGAATATATTTTTTATAACCTTGTTAAATAAAACCATGCCAGATTCTGCAAAATTCACCTCAGATTTAGATTTATTTAATATAGCAGAAATTATCATTTGCATCCTTTCAATATCATCTAAGCTGTCTACGAAATAACCTGCAGTAGGATTAACCTCTATAACATAAGGTCCTTTTTTAGTCATTATCACATCTGACTCGCTAAAAGACGCTCCAATAGCCTTGTTTGCTTGAATAGCAATTTCTCTTTCTGACTTATTTGCAGTATAATTCATTTCAATAGAACCGCCAGATGTTGATGCCATCCATTTATCCTTGGAATTTCTTGAAATAAAACTTCTTGCGTAAGAATATAGAAAATTACCCTCTACAACAGCCACCCTGCAATCATGTTCTCTGTTGGATTGAATAAATTTTTGTATTATAAAACCAGATTTATAGCTTTGTTTTTTTGCTAAATCAAACATCTTATCCAAAGTATCTATTAATTCTTTTAATGAATAAACTTTGGTTACTTCATAACTTTTTCCACCGCAATTCCTCTTAACTACCAATGGAAATCCAAATTCTTTTATTGCTTTTTCTGAATTCTTTTTAATATCTCTTCTTGAACAAACAAAAATAGTTGGAGGGGTATTTATCCCATTTAATTTTAATTTCTTATATAATTTATATTTATTATAGTCTGCTAAAGATGCAGTGTAAGAATTAACACATCTTATCCCTTTTTTTTCAAGACTTTTTATTAATTTTAAAGTTTTGGATAGGGATTTAAAATCTCTTGAAGCAACACTGCTGTAAACCCTATTAAAAACTAAGTCAAAAGACAACAAGTCTTTTTCTGAAACATCTCTTATGTCAAAAAAACTGACAAAAGCTCCTTGTTCTTCAAATAATTCCTTGAATTTTGGTTCAGGAGCTTCTAGATCGTGATGCAGTATTGCTATTTTCATTTATTCATAAATACATTCCCCTCCTTTATCTGAAAATCATAAGGATTTTCAGTCTCTTTTAAAGGTTTAATTTTGGAAAAAACAAGTATCTATATTTAAATCTTTCGCAACTATTTTATAGTTATGATAACTTATATTTTAATCAGATTTTATTTTTAGATAATTCTTGATTTTATTTTTATAGAACATTAACCCTTTAAAAATGTTTTTATAGCGGATTTTCGTAATTAAGCTATGAAAAAAGCTCTCTGTCAAAAAGAGACTTTGGAGAGAAAATGAAAAAAAGAGATGATAAAATTAGAATAAGCCATAACAAAAAATTATTGGTGGTTATAATAATACTTATTTTTTTACTTGCTTTATTAATTTATTTTATTTTGAAAAACAGTAATCAAAATAATATTCCTGTTGAAAAAGAATGTGTTAATGATGAAGATTGTTTTGCTTCAGCATGCTGTCATGCTGAATTCTGTGTTGCAAAAGATAAAGCACCGATATGCGATAAAATATTCTGTTCGCAGGTTTGTTCAGGGCCTTTAGATTGTAATAAAGGACATTGCGGATGTGTTAATGGCAGATGTTCAGTGATTAAAAATTAAATTTTATTAATAGATAATATTAAGAATAAATTAAAAGTAGATAATAAATAAACATTGGTAATGCAAATGAAAGACAAATCCATTGCATATATACAAAATTTTAAGATATTAGAATTAATAATATAAGCTAGATAAAAAAGAGATGATAAATAAAAAAATATTAATTTTATTTGTATTTTTATTAATCATATTTGAAATATTCCTAATAAGCTCTTCTGAAAATGAGGATAAAATAGACTCTCATGTGTATGAGAGTTTAAAAGAAGATTATGAAGCGAAAGTAATTATTGAAATAAAGAATATTTCTTCTGAAATAGAAAAAAGAGATATTAAAAAAGATATTGAAGAAAAAATTGATGATAAAATAAAACATGATTTTGGAGACGAGATTGCTGTAGAAGTTTCAAAAGAAGAATTAATTGAATTAAAAAACAATCCTAATGTTGAGTCCATAAAATTGGACAAGCCCATAAGGGCTTTTTTAACAGATTCTGTTCCTTTGATAAATGCAAGCGCTGTCTGGCCGATAAAAATCAATAATTTTAATATAACTGGAATTGATGAAACTATCTGTATAATAGACACTGGAATTAATTTTGCTCATTCTGATTTAATTGGGAAAAACAAGACCTGCATAATTGATTGTGTTGGAAAAGCATGTGTTGAAAACTGTTTAATTGCAGATGATAATGGACATGGAACTCATGTAGCAGGCATTGTTGCTGCAAATGGTGTTGCAAAAGGTGTTGCTGTTGGAGCTAATTTAATAGGGGTAAAGGCCTTGAATTCAGCTGGAGAAGGAAGCTCCAGTGATATTGATGCTGGAATTGATTGGTGCATTGCAAACGCAAATGCTTATAATATTTCTGTTATAAGCATGAGTTTAGGAACTGATTGTGATTTAACCCCCCAATATTGCTATAATGTTTATTGTGATTATGACTGGACAAGCACTGGAATAAAAATAGATAATGCAACTTCAAAAAATATTTCAGTTATAATAGCAACTGGGAATGATGGAAAAACAATAAATATTTCTGCCCCGGCCTGTATTAAAAACGCGACTGCTGTTGCTGCTACAAATAAAGATGATACAATTGCAAGTTATTCCAATAGAAACAGTCTTGTTGATTTTATTGCTCCTGGAACAAGCATAAGTTCAACAAGCAGTTCAGAAGGATATATCACTTATAGCGGAACATCCATGGCAGTCCCTCATGTTGCAGGAGCTTTTGCATTAATAAGAGAATTTTTCAGATTGCAGTATAACAGAAAACCAACTTCTTTTGAAATATTAAAATTATTAAATTCAACTGGAAAATGGATAAATGATACTAGTGGAAACGGATTGAATTATTCAAGAGTTAATGTTTATTCTGCTTTAATTTCCAATGACAGCTCTGCTCCTTCTGTTAACTTAATTACTCCAACGAATGGAACCACCCAATTCAATACAAGTGTAAATTTAAGATGCAATGCTAATGATGTCCTTTTATCAAATCTAAGTTTGTATGTATGGAATTCAACTAATAATGTTGTGAATATAACGAATCATACAACTATTGGCATAAACGCAGACGAGCAATTTATTTTGAATCTAAGTTATGGAGATTATAAATGGAATTGTCTTGCTTATGACAGCAAATCAAAATCAAGTTTTGCTGTATCAAATTTAAGCTTAACAATTAGTGGATTAAGAGTTAATTTGATTTTTCCTTCAAATAATATTTATACAAATCAGAACAGAACCTTTAATTGCTCTGCAGAAACAGAATCTTCAAAAGCATTATCAAATATCACTTTTAATGTTTGGAATTCTTCTATGAATTTGATTTTTAATTCCACCAAGAATATTTCAGGAATTTCTAACTCTACTCTTTTTTATTATAATTTTACAAATGAAACAAGTTATTACTGGAACTGCAGGATATCTGATAATAATTCTGATTCGGTTTTTGGTGAATCCAATTTTACAATAGTTTATGACATAACAAAGCCGGATATTGGCATAATCAGCCCTGCTGACTCTTCATCATATAGTTCAAACTCCCAGTCAATAGATTTTAATTATAATGTTTCTGATAATTACAATATTGCAAACTGCAGCTTGATTGTTAATAATGTTGCTAGTCTGACAAATTCATCTATAAACAATTTATCTTTAACACAAATTTTTACTCAGAGTTTTTCTCCTGGAAATTATAATTGGTCAATAAATTGCACTGATTTCTCTGGAAATTCAGAGAATTCCACTAATAGAAGTTTTTCAATCATCACTCCTCCAGCTCAGGTTGTTACAGCTTCTGGCGGTGGAGGCGGAGGAGGAAGCCCCTCAACCTTATATAAAACATACAATCCAAATATATCAGAAACTTCGGTTGGCTATACAAAAGAATTAAGCAAAAATGATAAAATACAATTTTCGTTCTTTGATTCAAACTCTATAAAACACACTTTGACTATAAATGAAATCAAGGCAGATTCTGTGAATATAACAATTAAAAGCAATCCTCTTAATTTTTTGCTTGGAATAGGGCAGAGTATTAAATTGAATTTAAGTTCTGCTGATTATTATGATTTGTATATCAAATTAGACCTTATTGAAAATAATAAAGCCAAAATTACAATACAGACAATTCAGGAACAGATTCCTAAAATAAAGCAGCAGCCTGAAATCAGCGGAAATAATATAAAAGAAACTGAGAAACAATCTGAAGAGAATATAGATTATTTGAATAAGCAGATAAAAATTATCAAAATTTTCTTTTTTTCTGTTGTGATAATATTTATAATAGTTATTGCATTGATATTATTGATTAAAAGAAAGCAAAATAAAAATAAAAAGAGCAAGATTAAAGAATATAAGGATGTATTTAATAATCATCTTAAACCTAGAAAATGAAAGATTGTTCGCTTTACGACTCAACTAATGATGCTCGATTGTTTCCTCTTGCTCAACAATCTCGCTGATTTTTATTATTAATGATTTTTTTAACTCGACATCTAAGATGAAGAGCAAATTAAAGATAAGTAATTTATATAAACATCAATTAACTCTTTTTAATAAAGATGAAACCACTAAAACCATCCCACAGAGAAAAGAAAAGATATATTTTGATTAAAGGCAGGGATGCTGACAAGAAAAATATTGATGAAGTTATTCTTGAATTTATAGGGGTTCTTGGTTATGCCGAAGCTTCGCCTAAAATTATAAAATCTGAAAAAGATAAGATTGTTTTAGCTGTAAACAGAGGAAGCTTGAACAAAATAAGGGCAAGTTTTTTAACCAGCAACAAAGATTTAAGAATTGAAAAAGTGAGTGGGAGTGTGGGAAAGGTGAAGAATTAAGCGCTTGTTCTTGAGAAATCAAATAAAATTTTAAATTCATGAAAATCTTTTAAGCTGTAAAAGTTATCGCATCTTCTTGCAAGATGCTTGTCTCCAATACAAGCTGCGCAATTATTTTCAAGATCTATAAGGGGCAAATGAGTTCTTGTTTTTTTTTCAACCCTAATTTTATGACCGCAAATTTCATCAACAACATAAGTTATGCTTACATAATGCTCACATCCTTGATTTTCTTTTCCTGAACATTCCAAACATTTTGCATCTCCTTTTGATAATTGCATCCTTAAATCCCTTTTTCTTTTTGCTCTGCACCTTAGTGCACAAGTTCTATCATAATAATCTTCACAATCTACATAAAAACTACAAGGATTTACAGAAACTTCTGCAGGATCTTCAGATTGTCCAGAGCTATTTGCTCCGTTGCATTGAAAGGCGCATTTATAGTTTATTGGTTCAAGATGGGATTTATGTAATAATCTTAAGTTATATATACATCTTCCAGAATTAATTTCTCTCGTTCCATGGTAAGTCCCTATAGTCTCTTCTGTAACCATTTCAAGCACTCTTTTCATATAATTTAAAAAAGAGAGTATATAATCATTTCTATAATTTATTGAGATAGGGGGTAAATTCGAAACCTTTAAAAATACACTTTTCTTACAATTTTTCGTAAGGAGAAACAAATAAGTTTCATTAACAAAGAAGAAATTCTTTATTATTTTCTTTGAATGAAACAAAAATGATTATATTTAAGAAAAATGGAAATACCAGACATGCAACATCAAGTAATGGGTTATGATAGAAGCGCAACCATGTTCTCGCCTGACGGGCATATTCTTCAGGTTGAATATGCTGAAAAAACTGTCAGATTAGGAACAGCAAGCATTGGAATAAATTGTTCAGATGGTGTATTAATAGTTGCTGACAAAGGAGTAAAAGACAGTTTGATTGTTCCTGAATCTGCTGACAAAATTTATGAAATAGATGAACATGTGATGGCAAGTGCTGCTGGATTTATCAGTGATGCAAGAATTTTAATAAATCACATAAGAGTTTCTGCACAACAACACAGAGTTACTTACGATTCTCCTATTGATGTTGAAACAGTCATAAGGGAAATTGCAGACATTCAGCAGCAATATACGCAGCATCCGGGGGTAAGGCCTTTTGGAGTAGCGATAATAATTGCTGGAATTCAGGGCGGAGAATCAAAACTCTACACAAGCAATATAACTGGAAATTATTTTGAATATCATGCTGTTGCAATTGGGGAAAATGATGAAAAAATAAAGGAAATCCTGAGAAAAAAATTCAGAAAAGATATGAAAATTGAAGAGGGAATAAAATTAAGCTTTGAAATTTTCAAGGAGATTATGAAAGACAAGTTTGATATAAATAGATTTAATGTTGTATATATAAATAAGGATGAAAATAAACTTAAAAAATTAAAAACAGAGGATTTTAAGAAGTTTGAATAAGATGAGACAAAGATTAGAAGTAAAATTATTGATAGGAAATAAAACCATTGTTGATTTACAGGCTGAAACTGTTATTTCTCAAAGTTCTCCTGCAAATCCAATTAATATACTAAATATAGAAAAAGGTATTGATTTTGTAACTTCATATCAGCCTTTCAATGGAGTTCAAGATTTATATTTAAAATTAAGTAGGAAGGGTGAAGAAAGATCGCCTCAACATTACCAAATTCAAATTAAAGTAAAACCTAAAATAAATTAAAATGACCGACGTAATTTGCAGATACAAATCAGAGAAATTGAATTTTGAAACAATGGTAAATCTGGAAAATGCAATGAAAATGAAAAGGGGAGAGAAAATAAATATTAATGACGTTATTAGAGACAGGTTTGTTTATACTGACTTGAAAAAAGGCATGAGAGCAGGTTCTCCTGAAATGGAAAATGTTTTTGGAACAACTGACTTTTTGCAGATTATGCAAAAGATTATCCAAAAAGGGCAATTAGAAACAACACAAGAATTTAGAGATGAAGCTCTTGAAACAAGAAGAAAACAAGTTGTGGAATTTTTATCTAAAAATGCAATGGATGCAAGAACTCTTCGACCTTTTACACCTGACATGATTGCAAATGCTATAAAAGAAGCAGGCGTTAAAATTGACAACCAGTCTGTTGAAAAACAAATTGGAAGAATTATCGAGGAATTAAAAAAAATAATTCCAATCAAAATTGCAACCAAGAAAATAAGGATTAAGATACCTCCTCAGTTCACTGGACAAACCTATGGCTTGGTTAATGAATACAAGGAGAAAGAAGAATGGTTTGCTGATGGAAATTTAGAGGTAGTTTTAAATATTCCAGTTGGCTTGCAGACAGAGTTTTATGATAAATTAAATTCCATAACACATGGAGCTGCTTTAACAAGCGAGATAAAAGAATAAAATGATATCATTAATTAATAAAACAATTAAAAGTGAAAAAATAGAAAGCCTAAGTTATGAATTGTAGGCAGAAATAAAAACAAATCACAGAAGCCACAAATTATTAAAATTAAACATTACTAAAGATTAGAATAAAACAGTAAAATGATATACAAAACAGAAGAAACAGAAAGTGAAAATAAGTTTGAAGAAAAAGAAACAAAAACAGAAAGAAGACTGGTTATTCCCGGGGAAACTGTTGTCAGCGGTGAAGATTATCTTCCAGGAGATTTTACTAAAAAAGAAGGAAATGAAATTATTGCAAACAGATATGGGCTGGCTGAAATATCTGGAAGAGTTGTTAAAATAATTCCTATTTCAGGTGTTTTTGAGCCAAGAAGAGGAAATAATGTCATAGGCAGAGTCGAAGATATTAATTTTTCCGGATGGATGATTGATATTGGAGGGCCTTATTCTTCATTCTTGCCTTTAATGGAATGCCCAAGATTCATAAACAGAAATAATATTGCTGAATTTGCAAATATTGGGGATGTCATTCATGCAAAAATACTAGGAGTCAAGAAAAGTGGAGCTGATTTAACTTTGAAATCAAGAGGATTAGGACCTTTAGAAGATGGAAGATTAATAAAAATAAATCCTCATAAAGTTCCAAGAGTAATTGGAAAAGAAGGAAGCATGATTAATATGATAAAGGATAATACAAAAACAGAAATAACAGTAGGGCAGAATGGATTCATATGGATAAAAGGAGAATTAGATGGAGAAGAAAAAGCTGAAAAATCAATCAATTTAATTGTTGAAGAATCTTCAAATGCAGGCTTGACTGAAAAAGTTGAAAAATTTCTTGGAGGGAAGAAATAAAATGGAACAAAAAAGAAAAAATTATTCATTATTTACGACTTATGATGGTAGAGGGAGAAGAGATATTGTATATCGTGAAGTTCGTGAAGGAACTGATAAAGTTTTTAATCAACCCACTGATTCAAGAGGAAAAAAATTATGTTCAAATGATCCTCAAATAAGATTAACTTTAGAGGTAAGAAATTGGATTTAAAATGCCATACACAAAACGACCTGATAAGAGAAAATTTGATGAACTTAGGCCTATCAAAGCAGAAGTTGGAGTAATTCCAAATGCTGATGGAAGTGCTCTGTTTGCATTTGGTGGAACAGTTGCAATTGCTGCAATTTATGGTCCAAAACCATTGCATCCTCAGCATATGCAAGAACCTGACAGAGGAATTATAAGATGCAATTACAATATGCTTCCATTCTCGGTAACTGAAAGAGCAAAACCAGGACCAAACAGAAGGAGCAAAGAAATTTCAATGGTTGCTGGAAACGCATTAGCAAGTGTTGTTGATTTAACAAGATTTCCTGGAACTGTAATTGATGTTGATATATTAATTTTGCAGGCAAATGCTTCAACAAGATGCGCAGGAATAAATGCGGCTGCAATGGCATTGGCTCATGCAGGCATTGTTATGAAAGAAATGGTATCCAGTGTTTCAATTGGAAAAATCGATGATAAAATTGTTGTTGATTTAATAAAAGAAGAAGAAGATTGGGAAGAAGGAGAAGGTGCAACGGATATTCCATTTACAATGACCTCGAGGACTCATCAGATAACTCATTTGCAATTAGATGGAAAAATACAAACTCATAGATTCAAAGAAGCAATGGAAGCTGCGAAAGAGGCTTGCAAGAAAATATTAAAATATCAGGAAAGAGCATTGAAAGGAGAGAAGATTGATGAGACTAAATAAAATGGCCAAATATCAACAAGTAATAAGAGAACAATTAGAAAGAATGAATCCAGATGAATTAATGGCTCAATATCATTCATTAATTGATGTTTTCAAAGAAACAAGAGGAATTCCATTTGAAAGAAATCCTCAAACTCCAAGAGAAGAATTAATTAGATTAATAGAAGCTGGACAAAGAAATTATTTAAAAGGTGAGATTACTGAGAGAAATATTTTAGATAGTTTAGATGTTTTAGCAGATCAATTAGTAGAATGGGGCGAAAGAACTGGAATGTCAGATAAACCTATTTTGGTTTCAGGAGGGCAAACACAATGAAACTACCAAACATAAATAAAAGACGAATCATAACACTTTTGAAAGAAGGAAAAAGATTAGATGGAAGAAAACCATTTGAACTTAGAGACATTGATATTGAAACTAGAGTTTCAATTAATGCTGAAGGAACTTCTCGTGTTAAAATAGGAAAAACAGAAGTTATTGTTGGTGTAAAAATGGACGTGCAAGAGCCGTATCCTGACCATGAAGACCAGGGAACAATGATAACATCAATGGAATTTTCAGCTGCTTCTGGAGAGAGGCATGAATCAGGGCCTCCTCAAATGGATTCAATCGAAGTTGCAAGAGTTGTTGACAGAGGAATAAGAGAAAGCGGTTTCATTGACTGGAAAAAATTATGCATTAAAGAAGGAGAAAAAGTCTGGAGTGTTTTGATTGATATTTATTGCATTAATGATGATGGAAATGCTATGGATGCAAGTGCTTTAGGAGCTGTTGCTGCATTAAAAGTTGCAAGATTTCCTGTGTATGATGAAAAAGAAGAAAGAGTAAAATTTGGAGAATTTACAGATACTCCCTTACCATTGACTGAAAAACTGCCATTAACTTTAACTTTCCATAAAATAGGGGATAAATTAGTATTAGACCCAAATAGAGATGAAGAAGACTCTAGTGATGCAAGAATTACTTTAGCAGTTTCTTCTGTAAAAAAGGAAAAAATGATAAATGCAATGCAAAAAGGCGGAATAACTCCTTTTACAATTGAAGAAATGGAAAATGTTATTGAAGAAATTGAAAAAGCTTACGATAAGATATTGGCTGAAATAGAAAAAAAGATTAAACATATACTTAAGGAAAAGTAAGTTTTATAAAGATATATTTTGGAGTATAATAATATGGTAATTGAAAAACTCGAATTAAAATTTACAAAATATGAAATTGCAAGAATTTTAGGAGCTAGAAGTCTGCAATTAGCAATGGATGCTCCAATCCTTTTAAAATTAACAAAAGAAGAGGAAGAAGAATTAAATTATGATACCTTAAAAATAGCTGAAAAAGAGCTTGAGGCAGGTGTCCTTCCAATCACTGTAAAAAGGCCTTTACCTAAAAAATCAGAAAAAATAGTTAAAAAACTATCTGAAAAAGAAATAAAAGAAAAACTAGAAAAACAAGCTGAAGAAGAAAAAAAGCAAATGGAAGAGGAAAAAGAAGGGGTAAAAAATGAAGAAAAAGAGGAAAAAGAAATTACAGAAGAAGGGGAAATAATGGAAATAGCCAACCCCGAAGACGAAGCATTTTCAGAAAGTGAGAGTGAAAGTGAAGAAGAAATTGTTTAGTTCTTAGAATATAATTTATTCTGTTAAAATATTTGTGGGGGGGTATTAATCCTTAGGATTAAGTTAGCTACATAAACCGAATAACTATAAGCTATTTTAGTTCAGGTTACGAATGGAGCGGTGAACTAAACAGCTGGAAGATGAAGATAAACCTCTGCAGATCTGCTAGGAGTTTGTTTAAGTGGGATTACAAATCTTCTATCTTGCAATCCTAAATCTTCACTAGCCTTAAGAAGAATATCGGGATTTGAATAACGTGGAACTATTCTACAAACTGGATGATCATGTTCACCTATAATTGATATTGATTGAGATAAAATTCCATGATTATTTTTCAGTTCATCTTGAAATTTACTGCAATATTGAGAATGACCTATATGTCCTGCTCCGCAATAAACTAATATTTTTGAAGATTGGTTAGTTTGTATTCTGGCTAGTAATCGTGCCCAAGCTTTATTTCTAACTTCTGGAGTTTCTTCAACATTGTCTAAATCTAATGCTATGACTTTCATCCCTGCGGATTTTGCAGCATCAATCATTCCCAAATATAAATCTGGAAAGTTTTCGCCAAGCCGTGAGAATTCTTTTTGATGATAAGCCTTAATCTCATCAGGATTATCGCCTACACTGCAGTATCTGTCTATTGCTGGTTGCATTGATAATGATAACATTTCAGTTGCAAAATGTGTAATACCAAGACCCCAAAATTTGCTCATATTTTGTATGACTTCTTTTTTGGCTGCTTCACTGCCATGATACTCTCCAAAAAGAATTAGGGGTGCTAATCTAAAAAGAGGAGCATAATCTGCATCCTTTGGATTTGTTCTTTGAAGATAAGACAAAACTTCATCATAATTCGAATTAGAGTCATCAAATTCTTCTGTTCCAAATAGATTGTCTATAGTGTTGCTCATATAAAAGGTTAAAATTAGAAGTTTATAAATCTTACTATATGTTACTACTACCTGATAACACATAATAATCCATTGCACAACAAATTTTCTAATATCTTGAGGAAAAAGTTGTGGACTTAATCCTTAGGATTAACTTATCGTGGGGGCGTTTGAGATTTGTTTGACACTCCTAACTAAGGCGGTTTTTAATAACAAAACCTCCTTATTTAAGGAATGGAAGACATACATAATTATAAACGAAGACTTGAAAGAACTCTCGAAAGGGTAAATAAACTTGATCTCTATCCAGAAGATAAGGAATTAATTTATAGATTCAAAGATCTTTGTATCTGTCAAAATATAAGTTATGGAAAATTAGATGCTTATCTATTCTATACAATAAAACTTACAAATTTCCTTCAAAAACCAATAAAGGAAGCCAATAAAGAGGACATAATGAATGTTATAGCAAAACTTAATGAAACAAATTATAGTGAGCAAACCAAAAAATGTTTTAAAGTTTTACTTAAAAAATTATACAAATATATTAGAGGTATAGAAGGTAAAGGAGAATATCCTGAAGAGGTAAAATGGATGTCAACTACAATTTCTAGAAATCATCAAAAACTGCCTGATGAACTTATTAATGAAAACGAAATAGAAAGTATTATTAGGGCTGCTCAAAATACGAGAGATAAAGCTTTAATTTCTATTCTTGCAGAATCAGGTTGCAGAGTTTCTGAAATAGGTCTCATGAAAATAAAAAATGTTTCATTTGAAGAATATGGGACAAGAATAGCAGTTTCAGGAAAAACGGGATCAAGAAAAATATTAGTGATAAATAGTACACCTTATTTACAAGAGTGGATTAATCAACATCCATTAAATAACAATTCTGATTCTTTTCTATGGTACAATCCATTAAATAGCAAATATCTAAGTTATACCCGAATTACCAGTATTCTAAAAACCGCAGCAAAAAGAGCAGGAATAAAGAAGAGAATTCATCCTCATTTGTTAAGGCATAGCAGAGCAACGAAAATGGCTACGGTAATGAGTGAAGCTTCCATGAAGCAATATTTTGGATGGACTCAGGGATCTTCAATGGCAGGAGTTTATGTTCATTTATCTGGAAAAGATACTGATGATGCCATACTCAAAGCAAATGGAATTGAAATAACAAAAAAAGAAATGATTATAACAAAAATGAAACCTATTATTTGCAATAGATGTAAAACATCAAACGAAGCAACAAATAGATTCTGTAAAATATGCGGTCTTCCTTTAACAAAGGAGATTGCAGAAGAAACAATAAAAGAAGATTCTGAAAAGAAAAAGTTTGAGGATATATTAGAAATTGCTTTATCGGATAAAAAAGTATTAGAAATGATTAAAGAGAAGATGAAAGTAATTTTATAGGATTAAAATTTCCAAATTTTTCAAAAAATTCAGAAATAATCTTCTTAGCCTGATTATCTGTAAATTTTGATCTTGGGAAAAGCCCTGCCAAATCACCCCGATAATCTATTTCTAAAACAATTGGATCTTCACATAATTTTGTGGTATCTCTTATTTTTATAAAATAAATATCAGTTATCTGCTTTTCTCTTTCCATTTTTGACCTTTCGATTATGCGCTTTATTTCGGGTCTTCTAAAAGAACCTCTTTGACCAAAGAGAATATTTCGGCTAATAATTTCTCTAATCTCCTCGCCTTTAACTGTTATAGGTTTGTAAATTAAAGGATCATGATCAAAAACGCATATATCCCTGAGAAATTTTTTTGCTATAATTTTCATTTTCCCTCTAAAATCTATTCTATGAATTAACGTGGGATTTATTTCTCCAAATAGAATTTTGGCTAGTCTTTTTATCTGTCTTTCTTCTGTTGAAAATATAGTTATTGGAATATAATTTTTTCCTGATTTTTGTTCTGCCCATATTTCTATTTTATTAAAAGGTGGATAAATAATTTTATAAGGAAATCCTTTAAAGTTTAGTTTTATCACATTATTTTCTTTTTTTGGAATATAGTTAAGAATTAATTTATTTTCTTCTTTTGTTATTTCTTCCATGTTATCTCTTATATATGGAAAATTTTTAATATTACTTAAAATGTGATCTAAAGAAGTATTTATAATTCTAAATTGAGATGCACAAACTATTAAGGGAAATGGAGCCTTTCTAACAATTGCTTTAAATTCAGCTTTATCACCAACTTGATTTAATATATCTTTTTTTAATGATTTCATTTGATCAAGCATTTTTTTAAATCCCTGATTTTGTTGATCAGTTAATAAATCAATTTTTTGGTTTGTACTAACACATAATTCAGTAATTTTAGATTGATATTCTTCCTCTATTTTAGCCCAGAGATGAGGATTAAGCCTTATTTTTTCTTTAAAAATATGATAAAACTCTGAGACTATTTTTTTTACATCTAAGTCCTTTTCTGTGGTGGTCTTTATATTTTCTCCAACAAGAGTTATACGAGTTAATTTATCAACACGAGGAATTTTAGAGTCCAAAACTAAATCTTTAACAGTTGGATTTTTTAGAAATCTTTTTATAAAATTCTTTGATTTAGGATATTTTTTAATCAATTCATTTAGAGTTTCCTCATAAATTTTTTCAAAGTTAGGTCTTAAAGCTTTATCAATTTTATTCTTAAAGAAATCATAAGCTACATTGGTTATAATTCCCAGAGCAGGATCTGTCAATCCCACAATTGCTAATTGGGCTGTTTTCTTAATGTCAACCATAATTTTTAAGGATAATCAAGTTTTTAGAATTTTCTAAATCAAAATTAATTAAAATTTTTTAATCAATTTTCTTTATCCTCATATATATACATCAAGAAAGGAATTCCTTCTTTTTCTCTTTTTATTTTTCTAATCCTTTTATCTAGTTCATCAAAATCTCGTGGATATTCTATTCGATAAGAAAATTTTGATCTTTTTTCTTTTAATTTTTGAAATTCGTTTATTAGATCCATTTTAAATCTAAGTACATTCCAAGCGCCTATACTTTCAGTATATGCCATTTTACCTTCAATCTCTATAATATTTTTTGGAGTTATAGCTTTCTTTTCCATTTTCAGAGTATCACCTCTGAAATATATAATTCTTTAAATAAATTGGTGGATATAGTATATAACATTATAACACAACCCCTAGAGTTGCATATCCTTCGAACTATAGCACAACCTAGGTGGTTGTAGTTAAATTTAAAAATACCATCTTTCTGGTTAATTTATCCCTGTGGGAAAATGAGTTCTGTGATAATTTAGAAAATGTCAAATCAAATAGAAACTTTAGATGCAAAACTACTAGGATTGAACAATTACGAATTATCAGCTTATAAGTCATTGATAAAACTTGGTAAGAGCTCTGCGCCAGAGATAAGTAAAATTAGTACTGTTCCATATGGAAGAATTTACGATGTATTGTATTCGCTTGAAGCTAAGGGGTATATTAAAACGATAACTGGTAAAACAAAATATTTCATTGCATCAGGTCCTAAAGAAATAATAAAACTAATTCAAGATAAAAAGAAAGAGTTAGAGAATCTTGAAACAGAATTCGAAAAACTTGAACAAATATATGATACTAAAGAAGATGAACCAGTAATTATTGTTAAGGGTAATAGAAATTTTCATAGAATTATCAAAGAAAAGCCTGAAGCAAAAAAATATCGTTATACAATAAAATATAATTCTGTAATAAATCCTGAATGGATTAAAGGTTATAAGAGTAAGTTAAGGAAAAAAATTGATATCAAGAATCTAGTAAGATATGATGAAAAAACAAAGAAAAATGTAATGAAATGGAAAAATGTTCTCCCTGAAATTAAAGCAATTGAAAATGAGGGAGTTGTGATGTCTTTAATTGACGATCATTATGTTATGATTGGATTGATTACTTCTAATTGTACTATTGTAATAAAAAATGAAGCACTTTGCAAGATTCTGAAAAAAATGTATCTTGCAACTTACGAAAAAGCAGAGGTGATAAAGTAAAATGCAACAAAAACTTAAACAAAAACAATCGAATCAAAATATTTCATGGAATAAATTAAGTTCAATTTCAAAAGTTTATCTTTTAGATATCTATAGAGATATTTTAGCAAATGAACAAATAAAAAAATGCCAACTTTTGAATAATAGAGATGTTTATTTTAAAGATTCTAATATGACTTTACAAGGAACTTCTGTTTCAGGACTAAGCTCTCCGGCTATTTTAGATAGACCAATAATTTTTGATAAAAATAATTCTATCAAACAGAATCTTGATAAATTTACTTCAATTTTAGCAGAATGTTATTTAAAAAATATGAAAAATGATTTGAAAGTTTTCAAAAAAGCATTTCCTGATGATATTGAGCAATTCAGGAAAATTGGTACTTATTGGGTTGGACATATAAGTGCTAAAATGTTAGGATTAATTTTCAAGTTAGATATCGATATGGATAAACTTGATCCAAACAAATACAGAATCAATGTTCCATTTTATCAACTGATGAACAATTCTAAATATAGCAAATTAAAGAAACTATACTTAGAAAAAACTAATAATCATTCAATTAAATTTATATCAAAAAAAAGTTTTATTTTATCTGATTCAACAGGAGCAAGAGGAATTGTTAATGACGTTAATTCAAAAGAAAGAAGTAGAATAAGAATTCTTGTTCCATCAAATGTTAATAATATTCTTTCAATAATTTCTAAATTAACTGTTAAGAAAATTAATTTATTAAAAAGCAAATATAAAGAAACTGAAAATTTAAATCTTAAATCATTGGCTTTAATCTGTAGTGATACAGATTCTCCAGAAGGAATTTATAGAGAATTGGAATGGCGTCCAATTGAGGGTTATCCCTTAACTCCTGGCTGTTTTATTCTAGGTTCAACAGGATCTTTGGATTTATATTGTTTACAAGCAAAATATATTTACAGATTATCATTAGCTGCTCAAGAAGAAATGAAAAATAGTATAACCAGTAACATTAAAGGAAAATATACGCCTGTAGTTTGGTTCGGAGCATTAAGTCTTCACGCATTAACTGAGCATAAAATAGTTGACACTGAAAAATTATCAGAACTAAGATATGATGGAGATTATGATCCTAAAAAAGAGTTTTTACATTGGATAAATAGAGAAGGTAAAGAGTATCTTAAAGGAGATTTAAAATGAGAATATTAGTAATAGGTGATCTACATGGAGAATTTCCTGAGAGTGTTCGAGAAGTAATAAAAAAGGAAAAAATAGATTTAATCCTTTCAACAGGTGACTTTGCTAATTTTGATAACTATAGAAAAATAAAATTTGATAAAATAGATAAAACAAACTTTGCTAAAAACAAAGTCAAAGATCATATTCAAAATGATGAATATCAAAAGATGATTAATGAAATTATAAAATCTATGGAAAAACCCTTAGAAGTTTTAGATTCTTTTAATATTCCTGTTTATTCAATTTATGGAAATCTTGATTATACAAACTATGAAGTTAACAAACATAAAATAAAATCTAATAGTTTAAACAGAATTATTAAGAAATCAAAAAATATTAAATTATTCCGAGAAGGATTTGTTGATTTTGATGATTTACAAATATTATTATTTTCAGGATATAGAAAAAATTATTTAAAATATGCTCCAAAGAAAACAAAGAAAGTTGATAGATTAAATAAGGGTTGGAAAGACAGACTTTCAAAAATATTTTCACAAATCAAACCAAATAAACCAGTTTTATTTTTATTCCATGATCCTCCAAAAGATACTAAATTAGATTTGATAAATAATCCAAATAGCCCAATGAATGGAAAGCATGTTGGAGACGAGATTATAAGAGAATTTATAGAAAAATATCAACCTCAAGTTGCTATTTGTGGACATATGCACGAAACACAAGGAACTGACCAGATAAAAAAATCTCTAGTTATAAATGCAGGTTATGGAAGAGTCGGACAATTTTTAATTTTGGATATTAATGGTGATGAAATTAAATATGATTTGAGGAAATAAAATGACAAAAACAAATTTAGTTTTATTGACAGGGCTTCCAGCAGCAGGAAAAAGTACAGTTGCACAGAGATTAGTTAGGGAAAATGGTTTTGCTATTTTATCCACAGATGATTTAAGACAATCATTATTTCAGCAAACTTATGAAGAATTAGCAAAAGATGGAAAAAGAAAAGATGAAGTAGTAAGAAAGATTATTGATTATTCTAAATTACAGATTTTAGCAGCAGGTTGTGATTTGGTTATTGACTCAACTGCCCCTACAGAAAAATTCAGAAGGAGAATGTTAGAGCTACCAAAAGATCTTGAACAAACCATTAAGAAAACTATTTTATATGTAAGTGCTGGAGAATTTGTTAGAAATTCAAGACATATTTCTAGAGGAGGTTCTGGGGTTGCTTTGGAAACTATTCAAGGATTTTGGAAAGAGCCTCGAGATGGATTTTGTGGTGCTAGTTTATATTCTATTTATAATAATAGCGACAGTGATATAGGAAAATTGTATAGAGATGTTACAGATTTTTATGAGTGGTTGAAGGGATAATTTTGGTATAAGAGTTGATAAGTTTAATAAGCCTTTATTTTATGTTTATATATGCCATCGGAATCTATTGAACATCTAGAATTGAA
The DNA here is from genome assembly GCA_018304145.1 of Candidatus Pacearchaeota archaeon. Lineage (GTDB taxonomy): Archaea > Nanobdellota > Nanobdellia > Pacearchaeales > GW2011-AR1 > ARS1285. Next base: position 44,551 of record JAGVWU010000001.1, read on the forward strand.
GCGAAAAGCGAGAGAAATCTTAACTAATAAATATGGATTTAAAGATAATGAAATAACTGAAGAATATCCTCATATTTTGTCTAATGGTGTAAGAATTGAAATTGACGTTTTCGCAAAGAATAGTAATGGATTAAAAGCGATTGAATGTGGAAGTGTTAGTAAGTTAAAATTAATTACTATGAAAAATGAATTCGGAAAAGAAAATGTTATTCATATTCCATACTCTGAAGCGGTGTTAAAATCATTATTTTATGGAGATAAAGATTTATCTTCAAAAAAACAATTACTAAAAGCAGTTTTTAATGAAGAAATTTATGAAAAATTAAAGGAAGATAAAGACTATGGGTTTCTAGAATATAATGATAAAAATAAGGATTATTTTTATATTGGAAGATTTGAATCTTGGATGGCTTTTCCAACAAATAGAAGTATTATTGATGGCAGAAAATTAATGTATGAAATTAACTTTACTATTTCTTATATTGATAAAGAAACCTATGAAATAACTATAAATGCTGAAACAAATGATTCTGTAAGTCAATATATTGAATTAACTGATAATACTAAAGACAAAATATTTGATGAATTAAAAAAATTACCTTCAAATTTTTTTACTCAAGATGGAATAAAATTCAAAACTGAAAAGAGAAGACTTCCACCTTTACCGAGAAATTGGGAGGTTACAGAACCTACCCCCTGCAATCAACTAACAAAGGAAAAATTAATAGAAATAGAGAATAGATTAAAGTGGTATTTAAGCGAAGGTGGAAAATTTGAAGAATATCCAATACTTTCATTGGTAAGAATAAATGTTAGAAAAAAAGATTTAGCAAAAACCTTACTTATATTAAAGCCCATTTATTTACTATCATTTAAGTTTAAAACAAAAAAAGAAGAAAAAGCCGTTCATGATAGTTTGGAATCATTAAAACAGAGAAGGAATGCAATATTAAGTGGATTTATTCCAGAAGCAACACAAGAAGAATATGAAGACCTTGAAGTTCAAATAGCAAAGATGCAAAAAGAATTAGATGAATAGAATATTATTCTTCCACTTTATTACCTCTCCAAAAATAAAGGTCTAGATAGCATCTATCACAGTTATATTCTTCGTTTGAAACTTGCTTAGCAAATTTTTGTAAATTATAGCTGTCTTCTTTTATTAAACTCTTAATATTATTCCATCTTAATTTTATTCCTTTTTGTTCTGCCATCTCAACTAATTTCTTTGCATTTGGATTGTCTAAAGGAACTTCTAAAAAAGGAATTATTTTATTTAACCCATACTCTTTAGAGAGAAATATATCGTGTGAAGACTGAAATAAGAATATGTTCAACGCTTTTCTTGCTATTCCCCAGCTTTTAGAATGAATTTTTTCTTTCAGAAGATTAGTCTGTTCATCTAGTTTATTTAAAAAATCAGATTCAGATAAAGTATTATTAAAAATATTGAGGTCAAAACTTTTTAGAAATTCTCTTGTTAAGTTTATTGTTCCAGTAGGTTGTCCTCGTAAGGTGGATGGACCTATTGAAATGTTTGATATTCTTTTTTGAACTAACTTTATAAATGATACCATTTTAATTATTCTTCCATCTCTTCCCAAGCACACCATTCACATTCTCCATGCTCATGTTTTCTAGGACAAGGTCCATTAAGTAGTTTAATTGCTTTCTTCCAAATGTTCTCGGCGTTTTTTACATCTATTTTCATCTTAACAAGTTTAGTCTCGAAGATTACTTCTCCAGTTTCCTTGACTTCTTTTGGATAATAAAACAACAAGAAAGAATAATCTTCGGTTTCATAACCATTTTCCCTAAAAAGATAGTTGTAAAAATCAAGTTGGTTTTGATAATGTTTGTGTGTATCTTCCTTTAATGGAAACCCACGAGTTTTATAATCTAATATAATTATTTTCTTGCCTTTTGTTAAAAGATTGTCTATTGCACCGTGCAATATGTTACCTTCATTGTCCTTAATTGAAATACCTTTGAAGTTGCTTCTCCAAACTTTAAGCAACTCAACATCATTAAACAAATTACAGTCTTTGCATTCCTTGTTTTCTCGAAGTTCAGGGGGAAGTTTACCTTTCTCCATAAATTTATCAAAATGCTTTTTTAGAATTGCATCCATTCCACTTGGAAGGGATGGGAATATTGTATCTGGTCTTTTTTTCTCTTTATTATAATGCAACCAGAAACATCTAGGGCAATCTTCTATTAAGGATAAAGATGATGGTGAGAGTTTATATGGCATTTTATTTATTATCTGTTGCTGTAAGAAATTTTTTTAATGTTTCTCCTCTTTCTTCGGCTTTTTTAGAAAGAACTTCGGATAAAGCATTATTTTTCAATTGAGGTATTGCGATTTTTATTTTTTCTCCCATTTCAACTCTAATCATTTTATTTATAATGTCTTTTTCTATCATTGGTGCTTTACTATACATCGATATAATAGAATATTTGTTTTGTAATATATTGCCTCTATCTTCGTTGCATTTGATAAATTTACAGTTTAATCCATAATTTATATAATTTTTATAAACTGTTTCTTTTTCAACTAAATGCCAATTCATTAAATCTATGTTAAATAAATCATTCCACTCTTCATAATTAAAATCTTTTTTCATTGAAAGTGGTATACTCATCTCTATAGATTTCAGATATTTACTCGAAGAAATTAAGAAATTAAGTGGGTTGTTATAACTTCTACCCCTTTCTTTTAATTCTTTAAGATATGCTCTTAAATCTTTGTCTTTATGACCAAAAAATGTATCATCATCTCCTTTTATTATTTCAGGTGTTATGAATATTTTATCATCCTTCTCTTTTAATGCCCAAAGAAATAAATTATATTTTATCTCTTTTGCCTTTGAAGTTATTTCAGTTACACAAGGTTTTTGAGTTGCTAAAACAAATTCTTTATCTATAATATCTCCAACTAAACTTTTATAAAAATCTAATATTCTCATTCTTCTACCCTCGATAGTATTAGTAATTTCTATATTCTCAACAACTTCTTTTGAATATTCTTTTAAACCATTCATAATAGAAATTGCATTATGTGCTGATACACCTTCTTTTACACTTATAAGAATTATATTTTTATTTCCATATAATAAAATATCAAAATTCTTTTCTTTGAAAAAAAATAAGGGTTCTGTCCTAACAAATTTAATAGGAGAATCATTTGAATTAAAAGCAAAAATAATTATACCAATATCATTTATTTCACTACGATTAACTGCTATCTGACTATGAATGCTTCCCTCATATTCTTTTGATAATTTAGCTCTCATATCATCAACTTTCTTTTTAAGAATAATCTTCATTTTCTTACTGTTCTCGGAATTTATTTTGGAACTCATTTTAGTATATTATCTTTGTCAATTGGTCTATTTTTTCAGTAAGAAATCTGTGAAATCTTACTATAGAAACAAAACTTGATTTATATTTTGGGATAATTGTAAATCTCTTTCCGTCTGAAGTCATTGAAAATATATTTCCTTTCTGTTCATCAACAACATTTGAACTAAAAATAACCGAACCCTCTTCTAATTTAGTATTGTAAACACTAAAATTATTTTTTTCCATCACTGTTAAAAACTCACGAAATTCTTCAAATGAAATGTCTTTTTCTATTTCAAAAATCACCTGTTTAGTTTCAAGAATTTCTCTACCATTTTCTTTTTTAATATCCATTTTTGCACTTTCCATCTCTTGATTATCTTTTATGACCATTTCTATAAATCTTTCAATAATATTATTCAAAAAATCCTCTACTTTTCCATAATATAATGTATAATACCCTCTCTTGTTTATTTTGAATTTAAATGAATTTGGAATAACAAACTCGATAGCTTGTGGGAGAACACCATATACAAATCTCATTTCTTCAAAAGCTGTTTTGGCATCATCTCCTGTATATTCTATATCTCTATAGAACATAGGTCTCTTACATTCCTGTTTACCCATGTCCACTTTTTTACCGTGGAAGTAAGTCATATAACTTCCTTCAATCTTTAATATAATATCCTTCAAGTTATCAAAATAAGAGGGAGGTAGCCATAAATAGTATACATTTGGAATATTGTCTATAATTCCAAATAGAGTTCTATACAAATCACTAATTCCATTAAAAGTGAAGATAAAATAAATTTCTTTATATTTTGAATGCCTTAATAAGTAATAATCTACTTCACGGTTCTCTTTATGTAACTGATATATTTTTGAAAAATGAATTATTTCTCCAAAGGAGGAATTATCTATTATAAATTCATTTTCTTCTAATTTCTCATAAATTGAATCTAATTCATCATTTAAAAAAATAGTAATTATTTGTAAATTTTTATTATTATCCTTTAAAGTATCATTACAAAGACCACAGAATGAACTTGCAGAATATTTTTGAATTGGTAATTTCATTTTATTTTGACCTCTCTCAAACTGAATGTAATACTTTTTTATACTTTTTTGCTATTTATTCACTCACATATAATAGTAAAATTATGCTCTTTCACACGTTTTACTTTTTATTCAGCCTCTTGTACACTTTATCTAGCATCCAGTCTTTGACAGTTTCTGCAAAATCTTTGTCATCCATTATTTTCTTAAATATGTCTTGATTTTGCTCCATACGGTCTATAACCTTATTGATAAATACATCTTGAAAACCATATTTAAAGTTCTCAACAGAATTTGTTTTTGCTTGTTTTGAAAGTTTTTCGTCAGCAACAAGTTCTTCTTCAATTTGGTCAAAAAATAGTTTATCTGCTTCTGTAAAATCTGTTCCAAACCTTTCATTTAAAATCTTAATTATTTCTGAAAGTTTTGCATATTCTTCTTTTTCTTCTCTTACCCCTGCAGTATTAAGTGGTTTTAACCATCCTTCTTTTCCTTTTTCTAGTGATATACTTCCCTCATTTATTTTTTGAAGTCTGTAATATTCTAATGCAACTTCATCACCAAGTTTAAATCTTTCAGATAAATCTTTTCTAGGCAGTTTATTTACTAATAATCTTCCATAAGCATAAAACTTTTCTAAATCACTGTCTTGAAAAGGCATAATTTGGGATAAAAAAGAATATACTCTTAAGAAAACAGTCAACATATGTTTAAATTCCTCTTGTTTTTCTGTTTTATCTATTGCTCTAAATCTTGAAACTGCTGGGTCTATATACGAGTTTAATAATGAATGGTCTTTAATTGATTGATATTTTGCTGATTTAAAAAACACTTTACAGAAGTTTTCGACATCTAACTTATCAATAACCCCTCTTTCTTCTATCTTATATTTTAAGTCATAGAGTTTATTTGGGTCTGTTGTTTCTTCAAGGAGTGTAATCTCATAATAGGGTTGGAAAGCATTAATTATATCTGAATCATCATTTACAAAATCTAAAATAAAGGTATCTTCTTTTCCCGGACAAGTCCTATTTAATCTTGATAGAGTTTGAACTGCTTTTATTCCTGATAACTTTTTATCCACATACATAGTATGCAGAAGTGGTTGGTCATAACCTGTTTGATATTTATCAGCAACTAACAATAATTGGTATTCATTAGTATTAAATTTATCAGGAAGTTCTTTTTCACCAAACTGATTCATTTTTGGTTCTGTATATTCTTTTCCATCTTTTACTATTCCTGAAAATGCAACAATAGCCTTGATGTCGTTATATTTATTCTTTTTAAGATAATCATCAAATTCTCTCTTGTACCTAACTACGTGAAGCCTTGAAGGAGTAATAACCATTGCTTTTGCCTTACCTCCAATTTTTTTCATTGTAACTTGTCTAAAATGCTCTATCATAACTTCTGTTTTTTGTGCGAGATTATGAGGATGTAAAGCAACAAATCTTGCTATCGCTCTTTTTGCCTTTTTCTTGTTTATTTTTGGGTCATCTTCGATTTGTTTGGATAATCTAAAGAAAGTTTGGTAGGTTGTATAATTTTTAAGAACATCTATAATGAAACCCTCTTCTATTGCCTGCCTCATAGAATATAAATGAAATGGTTCTGGCTTTCCAGTTATTTTGTTTTTAACACCAAAAATTTCAAGGGTTTTTGCTTTTGGTGTTGCAGTAAATCCAAAAAAACTTAAATTTTTATGCATCCCTCTTGCTTCCATAGATTTTCTTATTTCATCTTCTGTATCTACTTGTTTTTCTAGTTCTGTTGAATCTTTTTTTATTGCTTCATCAAAATCTTTATAACTCAAGACTTCTTTCATTTTTTTAGATGCCTCTCCACCTTGTGAAGAGTGTACTTCATCTATAATCAGAGCATAATTTCTTTTTGGAAGTTCACCTATTGTTTCAATAATATAGGGGAATTTCTGTAAGGTTGTTATAATAATTTTTGTTCCAGACTTTAATGCTTCAGATAGTTGTTTGGAATTTTTATCTATTTTTTCAACTACTCCTTTTTTATGCTCAAACTGATAAATAGTATTTTGAAGTTGTTGGTCTAAAACTAATCTATCAGTAACTACAATAATTGAATCAAATACAGGTTTGTCTTTTTTATTGTGCAAACTTGATAATCTATAAGCAAGCCACGCAATAGAATTACTCTTGCCACTTCCTGCTGAATGTTGAATCAAATAGTTTTTTCCAGTTCCATTTTCTTTTGTATCTGCCTCTAATTTTAGAACACAATCTAATTGATGGTAACGAGGAAAAAGCATTGATTCTTTTTTTATTGTTTTTCCTTCAATCTTAAATTCTTCAATTTGGATGTGCATAAACCTTCCAACAATATCCATAAAACTATCTCTCTCTAAAATTTCTTCCCATAGATAAGAAGTTTTGTAACCTTTGGGATTTGAGGGATTTCCAGCACCATTTTCAAAGCCCTTATTAAATGGCAAGAACTTAACATCTCCTTCAAGTTTTGTTGTTAAAAAAATATTATCTGTATCAACAGCAAAATGAACTAATGCTCTTTTCTTAAACTGGAATATTAATTCATTGGGGTCGCGATCTTCTTTGAATTGTCTTTTTGCATTTTCAACATCTTGTCCTGTAAATTGATTTTTTAATTCAATTGTAGCGATAGGCAGTCCATTAATTGAAATCAACATATCAAGAGAATTTTCATTCTTCAAGCTGTATTTTACCTGTCGTGTCAAGGTCAACTTATTCATCTGATATAATTTTTCTGTCTGGGGATTTAACCCACTCGCAGGTCTAAAAAAAGCAATCTTAAATCTTACCCCATAATCAATAATTCCATTTCTTAAAACATCAAGTGTACCTCTGCTATCAAGTTCCTTAACTAATCTTTGTAAGAATTTTGTTTCAACATCTACTCTATGAATACCAGATAGTTTTTTCCATTCATTTGGTTGACTTTCTTTAATAAAAGAAAAAAGAACATTTGTATCCAATGCAATTTCTTTATTGAAATCTTTTGCATTTCCTTTAAGAAAACCACCTTTATCTTTACCTGTTAAAAAATCCTCTATAGCTGTTTCAAAAGCTTTTTCATTTGTTATTGACACCATCTTTTTATTCACTCCTTAAATCAATTTTACCTGTGACTGCCTCGTATATCAATGAAGTCTTATACTCATTTAATAGCTCTATCTCTTTTTCTATTTTACTAACGGTTTTATCTATTTTAGAGGTTTCGGTTTCAATGTAATATACAATTTGTTGTTGCTCTGGAAGGGGTGGAATAGGAATAAATATCTCTTTAACATTACTGCTATTTAAATGTGGATGGAGAGCTCCTGTTTGTATAGATTTTAAACTATGAAATCCAAAATTAGAATTTAAAAGAAAGGAAAAGAATTTGCTATTAATAGTCTTTTTAGGTGTAATTAAAATAAGTGCGTGGCAATTACAACCTACAAATTCTTCATTTACTACTGCTACTTGACCAATATCCCCAGTTTGTACAATTAAAATATCATTTTTTTGTAAAATAGACCTTGAATGTTCATTTGACCATTCTTCAGAAACATAATAAGGATGATTGAATATAATTTGATTGTTTTTAATATGCAATGATTGTATATATCTTATTCCCTTATCTTTTAGAATGTCTCTCGTTGGACCAACATAACCATTTGTAATTTTATCGCAAATCCTACTAATTATTGAAGTTTCCCACTTTTCAGGTATAAATCCAATCCATTCTATTCCTGAATCTTTCATTTTTGCTTTTGTATTAATACCTTTTGTTACAGAATTATTAATTAAAGATTGTCTTTTTTCTTTTAATAATTCAATTAATTTTTCTTTTTTAGAAACTAATTTTTCAATAAATAAAGTATATTTATCAAGATATTTTGATATTATTTCTTGTTCTTTAAGTGGAGGTAATATTACCAAAGCATTTCTAAATTCATCTCTACCCAAAATTTGTCTTGTAGTTCCCTTACAATTAGCAGAAAAATAAAAAAGAACATTAGGATTATTACACAAATATTTTTTATAAGAATGATTGACTTCATTTTTAAATTCAAATCTTAAAACGTGATAACTAAATACAGTATTGGGTAATTCACAATCAATAACAGCTGATAGTCCAATATCTATTTCTGTTTCAGAACTGGGGGTAAATATTAAATCTCCTTTTTTAACAGGATGTTTTTCTTTTTGTTCTTCTGATACAGAAACAACCATATATTCCCTTTTATCATCTAAAACTTTATCCTTATTTCCATAAATATTCATATAATTAATCATTTTTACTAACGGTTGATTGGGCAGTGTTTTTTTATCTATACCACTGGATGAAAATTTACCAATATTTCCTAATCTTGTCACATCCCAATCTTCAGGTATTTTTCCAACCCAATTAATTAAAGAATCCTTGTATTTTGGATATGGTTTCATTTTATTTAATGATTTCTTTCATCATACCTTCAGTTTGTTTTTCTAATTCTAAAATATCTTTCTTTATTTGTTCAAGAGTTCTTAAAGGTTTAAATTCGTAGAAATATTTTGTAAAGCTTATTTCATATCCTTTTCTTGTTTTTGTTTCATCAATCCAAGCATCAGGATTATAGGGTAAAACCTCTCTTTCGAAATACTTTTTTATATCTTCTTTAAGAGGAACATTTTCTGTATCTCTTAAATCTGAGTCTGATTTAGGTTTACCATTTTTATCTTTAACGACCTTCCCATTTTCAATCAAAGGTCTTTCAACTGTAATTTGCCAATATCCAAAATCCTCATTATCAAAAATCTTACAATATTTATTTTCCTTGAAATCTCCATAGATATTTGTTATTTCTTCAATATGATTTTTTCCAATCTCATTTCTTTTGTTGCCTAAACTTTTTTTCATCTTATTATAAAAACTAATAGCATTAATCAATTGAACCTTTCCTTTTCTTTCTTTAGGTTTCCTATTTGTAACAATAAAAACATAAGTAAAAATCCCAGTATTATAGAAAAGTTGGTCAGGCATAGCAATAATTGCTTCAAGCCAGTCATTTTCAATTATCCATTTTCTTATATCACTTTCCCCACTTCCTGCACCACCTGAAAATAATGGAGAGCCATTAAAAACAATACCAATTCTTGAACCACTATTTGAAGGTTTCATTTTAGAAATCATATGTTGCAAGAATAATAAAGAGCCATCACTGATTCTCGGAAGTCCTGCACCAAATCTTCCCTCAAATCCATTTTCTTCATACTCATTTTTAATCTGCTTTTCAACTTTTTTCCATTCAACTCCGAAAGGTGGATTTGAAAGCATATAATCGAACTTTTCATTTATTAACCCATCATTTGAAAAAGAATTTCCAAGAATAATATTTGACATATTCTGCCCTTTAATTAACATATCAGATTTACATATAGCATAAGATTCAGGATTAAGTTCCTGACCAAAAACCTCAAGTCTTGAATCTGGATTAAATTCACGCAAATATTCTTCTGCAATGGATAACATTCCACCAGTTCCACAGGCAGGGTCATATAGCGTCTTGACAATTCCTTCTTTGGTAAGTATATCTTTATCATCCATAAACAAAAGATTAACCATAAGTCTTATTACCTCTCTAGGTGTAAAATGCTCTCCTGCTGTTTCATTAGATAGTTCTGAAAACTTCCTAATCAACTCTTCAAAGATATAACCCATCTGAATGTTGTTAACCTTACTGGGATGTAAATCAATTTCAGAAAACTTTTGTATAATCAGGTAAAGCAAGTCTGCCTCATCTAATTTGTTGATGTGTTCTTCAAATCCAAAGTGTTCTATTATCTCTCTTGCATTATCTGAAAATCCGTTTATGAAATCTTTAAGGTTTGCGGCAATATGTTCAGGGTCGGATTTAAATTTTTCAAAAGTGAACTTGCTCTTGTTATGAAAGTTTAACCCTGCAATGTTGTTCAATACTGGGTCTATGTTTTGAATTTTCTTTTCTTTTATTTTTGGAAGATAATCCAAGACCTTTTGTTTGGTTGGTTCAAGAACACAATCCAGCCTTCTTAAAATTGTTAGGGGAAGAATTACTTTGCCATAGTCTGCCTGTTTATAATCACCTCTTAATAAATCTGCAACACTCCAGATAAAGTTCGCTAAATCATTTACTTTTATTTGTTCCATACCCAAACACCTATTATTATTACTATAATAGGTTCTATTTAAAGTTATTTTAGACCATTTAGCCACCTAGTGCAAAGCTTTGCTTCTTATGGCGGCTTTTTTATATTTTTTGTTAATTTTATATTATATAAAATGGAAAAGCCACCTAAAAAGCTTGGTGGCTTTTTTAGCTATTTAAAAATAGTTTTTCAATTTTATTTTGAATATATCTATTATCAGTTGTTTCTGCTAAGTTTGAATAGGAAGGACCTATTTTTTTATTAGTCATAACAAAAAACCAATTTTTTCCATAAAGTTTATTATTATTCTTTACTTTTTCCATTAATGCTTTTCTGTTTGTTTCTAAAGTTTTCCCAGTTTCAACTTCTATTGCATATTTTTGACCTTTTACTTCAAATATAATGTCTGGTTTTATAGTTTCATACATTTTTACTTTGTCAGTAAATTTTTTAATGAAGTAATATAGCTGATAACACATAAAAGCATGAGGAAGGCTTTCATTAGATCTTGGAAAAACCATATATCTTTGTAATTTTTTTGTTTTAAAACTTTTTGCTTCAAATTGTTTATAACCTTTTGATTCAAGATAAATTATATCTTCTGTAGATAGTTTGCTCATTCTAAAAATACCTCTTTCTTCGTTTAGAGTTATATTAATTTCTTTTTGCTCTTGTTTTATTGGTTTTTGTTCAATTGGTTTTTTATTATTTTTTAAAAGTATTTCATCTGCATTAGTAGTTATTATTTCATGCTCTTTTTCAGAAGCTACTATTTTTATTTTAGAGTGATCATCTTCCATTATAAGAAGCCCTTCTCCAACCATTGCTGTTAATAATAAAACTCTTTCAGAACCGCTTAAATGAAATATTTTTTGTATACTTTCTATTACAGCAGGTTTTTGTCTTAATAATAATGTGTAAGAACTGTTTGCTAAAACAGATCTTCCAGCCTTGGAGTTTAACATATCTTCTACTTCTTGATTGATTAAGAATAGCCCCATATTAAATTTTCTACAGGTTTTAACTATTTCAAATAAGTAAGAAGAATCTTGAGATCTTGAAAGTAAAGCCCATGCTTCATCAATAACTAATATTTTTCTTTTAAGATCTCTTTTCATTTTTGTGTAAACATAATCTAGAACAAGAAACATCATAGTTGGTTTAATTTGTCTAGGTAATTTTCCAATATCAAAACAAATAAAATCATTATCAAAATTAATGTTTGTATGTTGATCAAGAAAAGAAAAAACTCCTTTAACATAAATATTCATCCTATTAATTAAACTTCTTATAGATATTTTTTCAAGACTTGTAGCTCTTTTTTCCATTATTATCAATCGCTTTAATACATCTTGCATTCTTGGAGGGGCATATTCCCAAGTTCGAGGATTATTCATAATAATTCCTTTTTTCTCATAAGCGTCTGTTAATGCTTTGTCAAGAAATGTTTTTTGAGGCTCTGATAAATCACCTAACATTATGGGCATTAATTCCATTAATGCAAGACGCTTTTCAGGATAAGTATGACCCATTAAATCTAATGGATTTATTATTGTATCAGAATCTCTTGCTAAATCTATTCTTTGACCTTGAAACTTTTCAACAAGACCTGCATACTCTCCCTGAGGGTCAATTATGATTACTTTTGTTCCGCTTAATAAATGTCTTGAAATTAATAATTTTGCAAGATAACTTTTTCCTGATCCAGAAGAAGCCAAACAGACTCCATTTGCATTGGATAATTTGAATATATCTCTTATAATTGGAATATTACTTTTTCCAAGACCAAGCCAAATACCTGTAGGGTCAAATTTAAAGAACTGAGTTGTAAATGGAAAAAATGCAGATAGTGCAGAAGTAGGAATATTTCTTTTAACATTAAGAGAATTATCAATGAATGGGAGACAAGATTTGTATCCTTGAACCATTCTAAACAATGGTTGTCTTGGAATTATTAACATTGAGTTTAATTCTGATTCAACTGTTTTTGTTAAGAGGTCAAGTTCTTTTTTACTGGGGGCTTGACAATTGATAAATAAACTTACATTAAATAGTCGTTCTTCTCCTTTTTGTAGATTTTCAAGAATTCCTAAAGTGTCTCTATATTTAATTTCAAGACTAGGATTTAATTGATTCTTTATTTTTGCTGAATATAAATCTGCTCTTTGTTTTTGTAGTTCTTTATTTAAGTTTACCATTGTTGTTTCAATGTTACTCGTTTCTATTTGTATTGAAATGTTAAAATTTCCAGAAAAACTGATTAGTCTATCTAAAAATCCAGTTTCAACTTTTCTTGGGTAACCATGAGCATAAATTGTACGATAAAATTTTCCATCAATTTCTAAGTGATCAATATTATTCTTTATTTCTCTTGGAAGAATAGAAATATTATTTCCGGCATAAAATATTTGCCTAAATAAACTATCAAAATCATTTTTGTTCAATCTTTTTGTTTTAAGATGTAAACTGTTTAATCTTTCTTCACAAATCTTAACTTGATTTTCAATATTAGTTGTTTCCTGGATAACTACATAAAAATTTCTATTCAAAACTTTATTTTTTGAAATCAACTCTACTAAATGAGTTTTATATTCTTCATAAATTGCCATATTTTCTTCTGATTGATTAATATTTTCTTTTAGATTATCAAGATAACTTTCTAAAGAAAGTTCTTCAGTGGTTATTAAAATCTGAAGTGGAAAATCAAGTGAATTAAGAAATTTTTGAAATGATAATGTTATTGCCTCTTGCTCATTTGTTGGTTTTATCTGAAAATTTAATGATTCAACTTTTAATACTGCTAATTTTTTCTTGTTAGAATAAATTACTTCTTTTTCTATATTATCCAGTCTAATAAGATTTTGAATATCTTTTTGCTTATTTATATGCCTAAATCTATACCAGCTTATCCAATTTTTCAGATGTTCTAAAAAATTAAAGAAAATAAAACCTATTCCTATCAAAGCAGGTATTAAAGCTAAAAATATTCTTATATATAAGTTAAAATGAAAACTAAAAATAATAAAAAGTGATATTGGAAAAAATAAAAAAGCCCATACTAATTGCTTAAAATCAAGCCCAAAAACAATTATTTCCTTATATTCAAGTTGTTGAGGTATTTCATACATATTATATTGCTCCAATAGTTTTTGCAACGATTGCGGTTTTTGCGATAGGTCCCATGACTTTAGAAGCCGCTTTAATCAATACAAAAAGCAAAAGGACAAAAGTAGAGATTATCACAAGATCAAAAGATCCTATAACAATTAAAATTTTTATATCGCTTAAAGAATTAAGTAGTAATAATCTTGAAGCAGTTAAGAATATCAAAGAGTAAAAAAATGGTAGAAAGATTAAAACCATTAATCCATTTATTATAAGTTTGCCGTAATTATGCAGAGGACTAATAAAATAAAAGAATATACCTATTGCAAAAAATATAACTCCTGAACTAACAGCAATATATCTAATCATAAGAATCAATGATGTAATAATCAAATGAATAATGTATAAACCTAAAAATATTATTTCTAAAGCTAGATTGGAAAAACTTTCAGATGTATAATTAAAAAAATCATTTCCAGCTATATTCAATACTCCTTTTGTTAATCCTGATGAGATCAAAAGAATTAATTCATAAATATAATAACTGGTCTGAACCAGAACTATCATTATTAAAGTATTTTTTAAAGAGGTTTTTGCTTTTTCTCTTTCTTCTGGACTTTCTCCAGATATAATAAATTTGAATCCTATCCAAATTAGCAGTAAACCATAAAATAAAGATAAAACATAAATAATAACTCCCCAGACATCTGCAAATATTGAAATATTTACAGGTTCTGATAAGAGTTTATAATTAAGATTCAGGAAGGGTTGTAGAGCCATGTTGATTAAATCTACGATAAAACCAAACAAGTACTCTATAACACAACCTCCCGGATCTGTAATGCTGCAACTCATTTTAATTTCCTAAAATCAGCTTAACCACAAAAGGAGCTGCCCAGATAACCATCAGACCTATGATAACATACATTACCATATTTTTTGCTTTCTCTCTTTTTCCTGGATCTGATCCACTCATTATATAAGTGATTCCAGCAAACAACAATACTAGACCTGCAATCATTGTGACTGCATATTTTACAAGGTCGTAAATTGTTTGTAATGGTTTTAGTATTTGGTCAAAATCGCTATTTGATGCAGCTAAAATAAAACTAATCTGAAACAAAAGCAATACAAATAAAAAACAATAAATCAACAATGCTTTGTTTTTTGGTTTTCCTTGTGCCATTTTATTACCTCCTGAAATTTTTTCTTTTCTTTGTACTTGCAACTTAAAACATTAAAGCAAGTCTTGCAAAAGTCTGCTTCATCTGTTCTAAGTTCCTTTCCGCATAAGATGCATTTTTTCATGAAAACTTTATTTTTGAGAACTTTATATAATACCGAGTGAAACTTTTTGTACAAAATTTTGTACAAAAAATTGTACAATCTTTTTCACTCGGACATATTTAAGAAGTATAATTTTACCTTTTTTATGCAAAATCAAAATAATGATTCAAAAAATAAAGAAAAGAAAGACGAGTTAAATAACGAGAATAAAACTTCTCTTCCAAAATGGATTCTAATTTTAAAAAAAGCGTTAGAGGAGGATAAAAATAATGATTCCAATAAATAAAATCTATAATTGTGAGGTATTAGAAGGATTAAAAAAATTACCTGATAACTCAATTGATTGCATAGTCACAAGTCCTCCCTATTGGAATCTTAGAGATTATAGAGTTGATAGTCAAATTGGTTTAGAAAATCATCCTGACGAATATATTAGAAAAATTATTGATATTATGAAAGAATTTAGAAGAGTTCTAAAACCAACTGGGACAATTTGGTTAAATCTTGGTGATTCATATTATAAAAATAAAGGAAGAGATTGTAAATCTAATTGGCTTCAGCATAAACAGAAACTCCTTATTCCTTTTAGAGTTGCTATTAAATGCCAAGATGATTTAGGTTTGATTCTTAGAAACGATATAACCTGGATTAAACAATGGTGCAATTTTAAAACAAAAGATTCAGCCGGAAGTGTTACACCCACATCTGTAAAAGACAGATTAAATACTCATTCTGAATCAATTTTCTTTTTTGTTAAAGATAAAAAATATTATTTTAATATTGATAAAATAAAAATTCCATGCAGAGATTTAAAAATTAAAACTGGAAAAAATCCTGGTGATTCAATTATTTTTCCTTTAGAACCAAGTAGAGAGAAACATTATGCAATGTTTCCAAAAACACTGCCTGAATTTTGCATTAAAGCTGGTTGCCCTGAAATGGTCTGTAAAAAATGTGGAACTCCCTTATTAAAAATAAAAGTTGGAGGAAATATTAATTCATTTAATTTTAGAGTGAGGGACGTTAAAAAAGGTAGAATCAAAAGTTTGGATAGAAGAGCTTCTTCAAAAGAGACTAAAAAATATAATGAAAAGAGTTATATGCCTAAATCTAAAGAAAAAATCATCCTGGCTTGTTCCTGCAATTCTGGGTTTAAACCAGGGATTGTTTTAGATCCTTTCATGGGTTCTGGAACAACTGCATTAGTTGCTAAAAGACTAAACAGAAATTTTATTGGTTTTGAATTAAACAAAGATTATCTTAAAATTATTGAGAAAAGACTATCTCAGGAGTTTTCTAATGAATAATCAAAGTGAGAAACCTAGATTGGGTTTATACAACTTACTATTTAGAAGATTAGATGAATTACAAAGACAAAGTAAAAAAGAAATAATTCCGTTTCCAATGGTGTTTGTAAAATTATGCAGTAATTTTTCTATAAAGAAAAATGAATGTTGGGAATTATTATTTTTAATAAGAGATATGGGAATTATTGAGATTATTCCGCATCATGGGATAAGGTTGAAAGAAGAAATTAATTTTAAAATTGGGTAATTTATAAGATTACAGTTTATTAGAATGAATTCTTAAAGATTAGCAAAGTTTATTTACGAATATCATTTAATATATTATATGGTATGTAAAAATATTAAAGAATTTGAACAAAGATGGGAGGACATAAGTAAAAAGATAGAAAAAAGTAGTTTAACCAGAAAGCAAGCTGGTGGAATAGTTAAAAATTTCTTTGAAGAAATTAAAATATTTAGTGTTAATAATCATCTTTATGGGAAAAAAGAAGAACCATTTGATTTCTTCTTTGCAATAACCGAAATTAGCACTTCTCTATATGTTTCTTTACAAATAGCTATATCTAATTATGAAGAAAAACATGGAATTACATTATTTGCAAAAATTTTTGGAAATAGAGAATTTAAAATAGATATAAACGCAATAAAAAATGAAATTAATAATAAATTCGTTTAAATTCAATAGTCCACCACTATTCTCTAAAATAGGGGTCTTTAAATACTAATTTGTCCTCGGTAAATTAATTATAATAAACACTTTGGGGTGTTAAACAAATCACTTGAACCTCGTGGGGGCGTTTATCTTAAAACTAATCTATATTTTGGGAAACCAAAAGATTTAATATTTATAATTAATTCTTTTTATAGTGAGAAAAATGAAATGTCTGTAATTAACAAGAATATAGATAAAACTATTAATACAATAAAACCTCTTTTTAACATAATAACTAAATGAAATGTATATTTATAAATTTTCTTCTTTTTTGTTATGAGAATATATTTTAGTATAATTTTTAAATATTAAATTATTGTATTTATCATGGAGAAAAAAAGAGAAAAAACAAAAATACGCAACAAAAATCTGCATCATGCTTTTGTTAAAATTCTTTTGAAATCTCCTGTTACTAATATCAAATTTTCCAAAGGAAAAATTTCTCTTAATTTTTTCAATCATAAAATCTCAGATAAAATTAGCATCAAAAGAGAAGACCATGTTGCAGAATGGAGCAGAAAAAGAAAAGAAATATTCATAGACAGAAATTTTAGTGAAAAAGAAAAGGAAAAATCCTTCAGGGCATTATGCATACATGAACTGATTGAAAGATTTTTATCAAAAACTTTTGGGCTTAATATTGATAAAGAAGCGCATCTTGTTGCAACACAGAAAGAAAAAGAATATTTAAAAAATATAAAAGGAAACTGGAGAAGTCATGAACTAAAAGTATTCTGGGACTGGCATAAGCTCGGAGAACACTGATGAAATTTGAAAAAATAAAAATCAATAGAAAACTTTTTTATTGGACCTGGAGAGACCTGCCATTTTTGCCATATGCCTGGCTGGAAGAAAAAGACTTGAAAGATTTACCTAAACCTTTTCTTTTGACGGAAATCCATCCTGATTGTCCTATAGGTCTTGAAACACAAGACAAAGAAGATTTTACAAATATGATAAAACTTCCGGATAGTTTTGATAAATTAAATTTAGATAAAAGTTTAAGAAAGGATTTGAAAAGAGTTGAGAAAAAGAATGAGAATATAAAATTAATATATAATGAAAAAGATGCTCTTGATAAAAGCAAAAAATGGTTCTTGGAATTATGGAAGGAAAACAGGAAAGATTTTCAAAGAAGGCTTAAATTATGGAAGGAAAAATGCTATACTATTAGTGCATACCTGAACAAAGAGCTTATTGCAGTCCATATTGCAATGAAAGAAAAAAATACTATTTTCTACTTTGGCTGCTGGTGGAACAGAAAATACAAAGACTTATCCACTCCGACTTTTTTGCTTAAAAAAGACTTAGAAAAAGCAATAAAAGATAAGATTAAGTATTATGACTTGGAAATTGGTGATGAATTTTACAAGAAAAAATGGGGGGTTATTGAAAAGCCTACAAAATATTATGCAGTACTTACAAAAGAACTGGCTGATTATCTGAGGATTAAAGATTATGTTGAAATAAAACAAAGTCAAATATAAATAATGAATTATATTTGTGGCTCATTTCTTAAAAGCAGGAGTTTTTGCTGCAAAAGGCTTTATTGTGCCTCCATGAAATGGCTTTGATATTTCTATTTTAGTGGTATTAGGCAGAGAATTTATAAAATTGCTAATTGAATAATTTATTTTTTGAGAAGAAGTTATAATTTCTAAAGCAGGAGTAACTGGAACATTTGCATAAGGAAAAGAACTAATTGGAGTAATTACTGGTTCATCTGCAATCTGATTAGCAGGAGGATTTACTATGACTGGAGTTTGCACAAGAGAAACAACAAAAATTGTTGCTCTCATAAAATTATGGAAATTGCAATGATAATTAAAAGTTCCGGGAGAATTAAAAGTATAGCTAAAACTATCTCCGGGCTGTAAAACAGGGGAATTTAATTCACTTCCAGAATCTGAAGTTACAGTATGTATTGTGTTATCATTATTTGTCCATGCAACACTGTCTCCAATATTTATTGTCAATGATGAAGGGGAAAATGCAAAATTAATAATATTTACTGGAGGATCAGACAATTCTAAATTTTTTGAAGTTTCAGGCATAATAATTGTAATAGAATTATCTAGAGATTTAAAATCACCAAATCTTTCAGATTTGTACCGCACCTTAAAAGGTGCAGTTTGTTGTGAATTTGGTAAGCCCTGTGAAATAAACCCAGTAACCTCCTTAGCTCCAAATTTAAAGTTGGAGTTTATTTCTCCGAAATAAAAAAAAGTGCTTCCTGAAAAAAACTGCAAAAAGACTATTAACACAAAAATAATTATCAATATAATAATCAAAAGAATTATCTGATTTTTTTTATTCATTTTATTAAATTCTAATGATTTTAATTCCAATATAAATATATTGTTATAGCAGGATAATAATTTTAATCATCTTCATATTCCGCATCCTCTTCATCAGATTTGGAAATAGTCATATTTTTTATAAAGCTGGTTTTATTCTGAAGTTCTGATAAAGCAACATTCTGGTTTAAATCTCTTATATAATAAGTATCAAGCAGAGAATTTGCAGTGGCTGAATGTCCACTTCCTTTTCCATTTTTTGTATTATAGAGAGATGTTGCATCTATCCCACATCCTTTTAAAATCTCACTTTCTCCTCCAGATATTCTATCCCGAAACTATTTCATAAGGACAATATAATTGTCCCCATGAAACTAACAAAATCTAAGTTAACAGAGACACTTAGAAAGCTAAATAGTGG
>JAGVWU010000025.1 GCA_018304145.1 Candidatus Pacearchaeota archaeon
TTATTTGTATTGTCTCGATAACAATACAAAGCCTTGCCCTTAAAAAAGGCAAGGTTTTTAATCATAAAGAATTCTATAGATTATATACTAAAATTTATTATTAATTTTAATCGGGAACCAAGGCAGCAAAACTATATCCCTTTAATTTGCTTAGTTCCCTTACACTTTCTAAATCTACTTGAGAAATATTTTTTTCATAATTATAATACTCTTCAGCACTGCCTCCAATCTCCTCTTGCAATAGCTCAATCATTGTTGAATCGCATTTTTCTTTGCTTATTTGTCTCAAGCCAATAAGAGTCTCTTTTGCCTCGCTCAAATCACTTTGTTTTAAATTATCTAATTTTTGAATTTCTTTTAAAACAATCTTTTTTATTTCATTTATCTTCTCTTTAACAGTTCCGGCATAGATTATTTCATAGGAATAATCCTTGGACATCTCTAAACTTGTTTTAATTGCATAACATAATCCTCTTTTCTCCCTGACTTCTTGAAATAACCTGCTGCTCATCCCTCCACCTAAAATAGAATCAAAAATCTCTGCTGCATATTTGTTTTTATCGCTAAGTCTAGGCATATGAAACCCTAAAACCTCATGAGCCTGGTCTATTCCTTTTCTTTTATCAATAATCTCTCCATTTTTGCAGATAATAGGAATATTATTGATTTTTTTAACAGTCTTTGGAAACTTTTTTGCTTCCTCAAGAACATGGCTCCATTCACAGTTTCCAACAGCACTAAAAATTATGTTATTTGTAGCATAAGCAGAATGATACACCTCCAAAATTTTTTCTCTGGATAATTCAGAGACAGTTTTTATGCTTCCTGCAATAGACATATTAAACGGCTTTTCATATAATAATTTCTTCAGTTTCTCAATAATATAAGTCATAGGATTATCATGGTACATTTTAATTTCCTCTAAAATGACTTTCCTTTCTCTTTCCAAAGCTTCTTTTTCAAAAATAGGATTAATAACCAAATCCCGGCTAATATCAGCCCCTAAGCTAAAATACTTGCTGGGAAGCTTATTCCAATAGGAAGTAATAGGCTCTTCTGTAAAAGCATTTATTATTCCTCCTTTTCCTTCAATTTCCTTGGGAATTTCAGTCACGCTACGATTTTTAGTTCCTTTAAAAACTAAATGCTCTATAAAATGAGAAATTCCTTTTATTTCCTCTGACTCATGCTGGGCTCCAAATTTAACTGAAGTTGCAATAGCAACAACAGGCAGACTTCTTTTCTCAAATAAGATGGTTATTCCGTTATCCAGCTTTTTTCGGTAAAATTCAGGCTCTTTCATTCTATTGTTATTTATACAATAAAGAACAAAAATCAATTAATAAATATGCTGGTTAAATAATTTTGAATTATTTTTTTGCAAAAGTTTCAATAATTTCTTTATTTCTGACTTCTGGATGAAATAAAACTCCGTAAATCTCTTTTTTCTTATGTTTAATAGCCTGAGATATTTTTCCATAATTGAATATCTCAAATTCCTTTAATTTTAAAAAATCAGCATAATAGTTATGTAAATGATAAACCTCTGATTCTCCAATTAATCCAAAAAAATTTTTATTAAAATTTTCCTTATAATATCCTATCTCGGTTTTCTTCTTTAATTTTCCTCCAAAAAGTTTTCCAATAATTTGCATCCCGCCACATACCCCTAAAATAGGCTTATCCAAATCTAAAATCCATTTAAAATATTTTAAATTTTTATCCTCTATAAATTTATTGTCATAAATGGAAGCCCCGCAGATAATTACTTTCTCTGCTATTTTCAAATCATTTTCATTAACATTTTTATAATTTTTAACAAAATAGTTAAGTTTATTATTCTTCAAGATATCACAAACAGGCCTTACAAATTCATAATAATGCAATTTTTCATTGCAGATATTGATTATTAATATCATATTATCTTCGCTTTGAATAATGGACAAAAAGTAACAAAAGTCTCTGCTTCTCCTCCTTCAAATCCTAAATGAAATTTATATTTTTCGCTTAATTTTTTTAATTCCTCTAAAATCTTTTCATCAATTTCTTTTCCTATCCATTTTTTATCAAGGCCGTCAGCAGAAACAGAAGCAATAATAACCTTAAAATTATTTTTTAGTAAATCTTTCCAATGAACATAGGCATTTTTTTGCCAAAGAGGATTAAAACATTCTATATTTAATTTATTGCATATTTTTTGCACGCGAGAAGCCTGATAAATACTTTCCATGGCTCCTGTAATAATTCCATTTATTTTATATTTTTTTATTGCAATTTTAATTGCTTTTTCTAAATCTGACAATTCTTTTTCTTTTTCACCCTTGGTCTTTAAATAAACCAGAGGAATGTTCATTAAAGAGGCTTGCAAAAAGACTTTATCAATAAAAGGTGTATGAAACATATAACTTTCCTTATTCTGACTTTCTATGGCGATTAAACATGAAATTTCATACCCTTCTTTTTTTGCTAAAAAAGCTGCATAACAACTGTCTTTCCCTCCGCTAAATAAAATTCCTGTTTTCATTTTAATTTTATTTTCTGTTTTCATTTCATTTTCTGCTAATCCATTTATTGTCTTTAATATAGAATCTTAATGGGTTTTCTAAATCTTTTCTTACCCCTATTCTAAAACTTTCAACAATTTCAAGATTATTCTTTTTATTTTCTATATTTTCCTCTATCCATAATTCATTATTACCTAACAGACTTTGCCTATGAAATTTTTTATCAATAAAAAAGGCTTTAGTCAGCAAACCTGGTCCCTTGGTTTTTCCATTAAAATTTAATGGCTCAATTGCTCTTATTAGAACAGCAGAAGCCTCCCCATAATTGCCGGTAACAAAATTAACGAGCCAGTTATTATGGACTCCATAAACCAGTATTGTTCCTGCTTTCATTTTCATTGTTTCTTTTAAATCTCCATTTTTGCATGCTCTTGATGCAGGATCTTTTTCATCAAAATAAGCCTCTGTCTCAACTATTCTGCCATTTAATTCCTTGTTTCCAATTCTCCTAATTAAAATTTTTCCCAATAATTCTTTAGCCACAATATCTGCACTTCTGCAAAAAAATTCCTTGTCCATTATTAAACTAAGAGGTTCTGTTTAAAAACTCTGCTAAAAAAATCTGGTTATTTAGATTTTTTATGCAGCCTTTTCTTCCTTTTCCAGGTTCTTTTAATTTTAAAAAGCAAAAGAATAACATAAGCCATAAAAAGAGATGCCGCTAAAACTAAAAAAATGAAAATAATAAAAGTTTTTTCCACTTTGACAGATAATAGCTCTCCCTCGAGCTTATTTAAAAACATTCTTTGAATAATATTTTGATTGCTGGAAGTTGTTAATTCAGTTTCAACAGGGCCCTTAAAAGTCCCAAATTCCCCAATACTATCTGCATCTTCATTGTTATCTGAGGTATTTTCTTCAACAACCTGAATAGAAACCGATAACTCCTTCTCAGCCCCAAATGCCAAACCAGTCAAAAATAAAATTAAAGCTAAAACAACTAAAAAAACAAAGATTTCTCTTTTCATGTAATCCAGAATTAAAAATAATTTAAATACTTAACGGATTTTTTGTGCTTTATCTTTTTATCTTTGATATAAGCTTTTTTTATCCTTATTAATGCATAGATTAAAAGAATTAAAAATAATATTGCAATAATTAAGATAATTGCAAAAAACAAATTTAAATCAGGTTTAGTTTCAGGAAGTTTTCCTTCAGGTTTTTGAACTTTAACAATAAAAGAGGTGCTAGATGAAAATGAAAATCCAACACTGCCTGAATTATCAGAAGAGCTGATATCTTTAACTGAAAGGGTTACTAAATATTCATTATCGTAATCGTTGTCAGAAAAATAGATTTCTTTTTTTTCTTTTAAATCTGGGGCTTTTATTTTTATAAATCCTTTGATTTCCCCGTTTGAAGGAAGATAGAACTCATTTTTATTCAAACCTGCGATTTCTTCTCCATCAATTATATCGAGTCTTATTTTCTTGTCTGATTCTAGTGCGCTTGACAAGAGTACAAAGCCAATCTCTTTTATCTCTCCGGAATTAATAACCAAAGGCCTATCCCTGTCATCGTAGCTCATTGATAATCCGAAACCTTTGACAGAACAAACTGAATTAATCATTAAAATAAAAAATATAAAGATTAATAAAAAGTTTTTTACCTCTTTCATTATAAAATAAAAAATACAGAATTTAAATAGATTTACTTCCTTTTAAGGCCGGTTTTTTTTTGTTTAAAATAGAAATATATCCCCGCGACAATTGCAAGCAAGATAATTATTATCAAAACCAGCCAAATAGTGTTCTTAGATATCCTTGGTTCAAAAATAGCAGGATTTTCCGAACTCTTTACTAAAACATTAAATCCAATAGTATAAGACTTGTCAAAAGTCAAAGTTCCTTGATTTTCTGTTGAGCTTACTGCAGAAAATTTCATTAAAACTTTATGCTCTGTAAGATCAGGAGTTCCTTGAGGAATACTTGCTTTAATCTTAACAGGAACTATTGCCTGTGCTTTAACCTCCAACAAACTGTTCTCCAAGCTTATTATATCTCCTCCTTCTAAAACCTCAATTTTTATATTTTCAGTTTTATCACTGGAACTTGATTGTAATTCTATTTCAAATTCTCCTGTTTGCCCCGGGCTTATAACAAAGGGATTATCTTTTGTATAAGGATAAGAAACAGAAAAAGCATTTATCAATGGAATTATCATCAATGAAAGAATTACTATTAATATAAAAGATTTATATATATTATATTTTTTTGTGCTCATTTTAATAATTCTCTTTTTTGAAATTTTAAAGTGCAAAAAATGTTTGATATTTTTTTCATTTTAAAAAGTAATAGTATTTAATGTCCATTTAGCAAGAGGGTTTGTTTCATAAGTTTGTGCTTCTATTCCCGTAAGGGTTGTTAAGCAGAAAGTCAAGCTGGAATTAATAGCACTTCCTCCGGTATCTATTGGAGTGCTAAACCTATGGTCTGCCAAAAAATTAGCTATAATAACATACTGATTGTTTAACAAAGATATTCCTGATGTGCATGCATTTGAGCCTCCTGATTTAAAATCACTGCCTAAAATTTGTTGATTAGTTATAGTTGTTCCATTTAAAGGAGTCGCGTTAACCTGCAAAGGATTTGTAGAAACTGAAAGCCCCCCGCTTCCAACATCAATATTTCCTATAGGTGTTATAGTTATATTATTATCTGAAATTTTATCAGCTCCGCCGACAGTCACTCCGCTCCAATTTACATAAATCTCAGGATCTGTTGGAATAGTATCCCATCCAATATTTGGATTTAAGGAAAAAGTTCTTGAAGAATTGGTAGCAAAATTACTCGAGCTGTCTCTTATTGTAACATTTATATTCCAAGTTATAGGATCATAATAATATCTCATTCCGACTGTGCAGGTATAATTTCTCGATTGCCCATTGCATCCGCTAAGAGGCAATAAAGCAACATCACCAATCACACTGCAAACTGTTGCAGGAGCAAAATTTAAAGGAATAGAACCGTAAGTTCCATTAAATCCTGTATAAAGAGTAACCCATGCTGCAACTTCAGCATTATCAGGAAGAACTGTAACACCTCCGATAGAGCATGCTAAAAAACTAAAAGAATGATAGCTTACTCCTTGATTATTATTGGCATTGACCAAAGAAGTTGAATCAGGATTTGAAACAAACCAGATTTTAGGAGCCTGTGCAATTCCACTGACATCTACTTTTGCTGTTGAACTTTTGGCAACATTTCCAGTTAAAGAACTCCACCATCCAGCACTTACGCCAATTATTGAAATAATTGATATGAATAGAACTATCAGACATAAAAACGCCCTTTTTCCCCTTTTCATAATTTTAATAACTAATTAACCTTTATAAATATTTCTAAAAAAAAAAATTTATTTATAAATTTTTTCCCTGATAGATAGGATAAGAAATTAATTTCCAGACAATTTACCCTTTCTTATCCTATAATCTTTCATATTCTAGCTACTTTAATTTTTTATTAACTCTGGAATATAAAGTTCCAATTACTCTTGGATCTTGATTCAATAATCCTGCAATTTCTTTGTTTTTAAATTCTTTTTCTCTTAAATATTTTACAAGAGATTCTAAAATGCTCAATCTCCTGTCTGAAAATAAATTAATAGGTATTTTAATTGATTGTTCATCAACAGTCAATTTTTTCTTCCCAGAATTATGACAGTTCATCCAAACGGTTCTTTGATCTCTATTAATAAATTTTGAAATTTCGCTGAACTTTAAATTTAAATTTTCATGAAGATATGTGCAAAGAAGTTCTGCAGGTCCTGCTTCTTCTTTAAAAATAGAAACAGGCACTTCTATATTTAACTTACTGGATTTTTCTTTTAGAGAACTTTGCATATTTGCTATGTCCTCTTCTGAAATTAATTCTTCTATGTCAATTCCAAACTTTTCCTTTATTTTTTTCCTAACTAATCTTAATAGAGAACTTTGCAGACTTTCTATTTCCGAATTTTTCCAGATTCCAGATAATTCCTTTTCTTCAAAATGCTTATTTTTTAAGCAAAGTCTTTTTCCAAAAGGTTTTATTTTCTTTTTTCTCCTTCCAAGCGCAATAGAGGCAAATGTAAAAATAACATCAATCTCCCAATTTCTTGTAGAAATATAATCCTGAACTTCAATATTTGTAATATTTTTCAGGCAAAATCCTAATTCCCTGTAAACAGGGTTTATTTCTGTACTTTCAGTATAATTAACATCAAAAACAATTGAGACATTTTGATCTAAGATTAAATCAACTCCATTGCAGCTGTCTTTTCCTGCTCTGAAATTACCTGCTGGAATAATATCAGAGAAATAGGTTTGCCCTTGAAGATTGCTTGCATTGACACTTATCTTGGTTATGTTTACATTGCCTTGATTGATTATAGTTAAGTTGTTGTCAGATTTTTGATTTAAAGCTCCTAGTTGAACCTTGCTCCAATTAATATAAGCAGGGTCAGGAACTATTCTCCAGCCAAATATAAAGGGTATATAATAAAATATAGCTGAATCATTAACAGCAGGATTTTCAGAATTATCCTTAATAGAAATATTAATGCTCCAATTTCCAGGGCTGTCAAAAAATCTCATTGAAACATTGCAGGAATAATTTGCATAATTTCCATTTCCGCTTCCGGGAATCATAAAGCAAGTTAAATTCTGTCTTACAGCATTTTCTCTGCTGACATTTAATCTAGCTGTACTTGAATTTATATCATTATATCCATTTTCATCATAAACACTAAAATTAATATAAACAATCCTTAATCCTTCTGGCTTAACATCTATATCTGGAACTGGCTGAACATAATATACTATAGGAAGGTTGTTTCCATTTATGGTTATAACTCTATTTTCCGTGCAATTCTCTCTTTCATTATCTTTTGCACAAGCTTGATAGCTGTAATTTCCATTATCCAGTCCTGCAGTTGCATTCTTAGATTGATTAACATATAAATACCATTGAGTTTGATTAAATTTATTTAAATTAGATATGTATTGCTCATAAATTTCAGACGAAGACAAGCTTCTGTTCCAGATTCTTACTTCATCAATCATTCCAGAAAAAGAATCTCCTATATCAATAGGGGAATTTAATGTAGAAATAGGTCCGCTAAAAAGTTTTGAAGATTTTAATATCCCATTTAAATATAAATTCATATTAGTGAAACTGCCGTAAGTTAAAGTAATATAATTCCATGTATCATAATTCTCTAGGTCTATGTAAAGGTTATTTCCCCATCCATTTATATAAGCCCAAATCCTTTTATTTTGGTTGTTTCTTTCATCTCTTGTAAAACCATATTCAAAATTTCCTTTTAAAATTATTTTCGTGTCTGAATTTGTTGAAACAATATTTGATAATTTCACCCAGGCAGAAACAGAAATTTCGCGGTTATCAAAGCTTGATGAATAAGGAATAGTTATTTTATTGTTTTTATCAAAGCTAAATGCCCTGTTATATCTTCCATTAGAGTCTGAAAAAAGATTTCCAAATCCCAAAACATTGCCATTATTCCGGAATTTGCTGACATCCACAAGGTAAGTTGCATTCTCTCCTAATTCACTTCGATTATCAAAATTCATCATCAAAACAAGTGAATCATTATAAATAGTAAAATTTGTTCCATTCCAAAGGTACTTAATTTCATTCAAATTCTCCTCAATAATTGAAGCATTGATTATAACTAAGGAATTTGCAGTCAGCGTATTATTTGCAGGAGTAGGGTATAGGAAATTAATCTTAGGATTAATCGTATCAACACTAGAATTAATTAAATTGCTTGAATTTACATTTCCAGCAGTATCGGAAACATATGCTTTATAGTTATGATTTCCGTAATTAAGATTTTGATAAAACTGCAATTTTGTTGCATTGTATAATCCTAAAATTTCAGAAGCTGTCAGGCTTCTGTTAAATATCATCACTTCATCAATTGTGCCGTTGAAATAATTAGAAAAACCGCTGTTTCTTCCTATATCTATGTAATTATGATTAAGTGAAGTATCCGTATAAAAATTCATATTATTTTTATAAACTCCATCTATATAGATTTCAGAAATACTGCCTGATACAGAATGCCTTACAGTCACATGTGTCCATTTTCCTGCTGTTAAAACAGAATTGGCATATGAATATATATAAGCCCCATTCCATAAATAAAAATAAATATCACTGTTTGATTGGCCAATTGCCATATAATTGCCGCTTCCACCAGGTTCAAAACCAAGGGAAATAAAATATTGCACTCCAATAATTGTGTTTGGTTTTACCCATAAGCTGATTGTTTCTTCATTTTTATTATTTCCATTAATAGGGGTGATAGTGGTGTAATCATCACTTCCATCAAAACGCATCGCCTTTCCAAACTTTCCATTTGTAACTTGCACTGTTCCATTATTTGTTCCATTATTTGTTCCTAAATAATCAATAATTCCTCCGCTAGAATTTAAATCATCCATTCTCCACCAGCCAATTAAGCTATTATCTAAATTAGAAGCAATCATTCCAGTTCCTGTTTCAGAGCTTGTTACATTAAACAATACACTAGAACCATAAACCCCAATATCAACTGGAGAAATTACATTAACAAAAGGATAAATATCATCATATAAAAAATAATATTTATCACTAACACCAAGATTTCCAGCACTGTCATTGCAGCTGATAACAAAATAATTATTTCCTTGCGCAGGAGAAGCTGTTATTGATGCATTTGTTTTTGAAATATCTAGATTCATAGTTATATTTGCTCCTTCATTCAAACTTGCTCCGCACCAGCTTAAAACCTCATTGGAACTGGCATTAAACCAGATAGGAATGCTATTAAAATTAGAATTATTTAATGGGCTGATTATTGTAAGATTTGGAGCAGTATTATCTAAGATTCCACCTAAAATAAAAAAATCAAATAAATTATTTCCAAGTGATGCATTAAAAGTGTGTTCATCACTCAAACTTCCATTAGTTGCGTTGATTGTATAATTAGAAAAAAAGTTTATATTCCCCCCATTGTTGACATAGTCTGTAATTGTTGTTATGTTAGTCCATCCACTTGAATTTGTTTTTAGATTCAAAAATTCAATTCCATTAGTTTTATTAAATGCAGAAACATTTGCATTGGGAATAAATAATCCTTTTGTATCATTCACATAAGCTCTGTAATACCATTTTCTAATTAATTGCGAACCAGCCACTATATTTTCAGTTGAATAACTGCAATTAATAAAAGTGTTATTAAATGAATTGCTTGTCAGAGAAATATCTCCTAAAGTTCCTTTAACATAAGTGCAGTCTTGAAAAATATTATTATTAGAATTGCTTAGAAAAATACCGTAATTGCCATAAGAAGTTGCATTTTGATTTATTAAAATATTCTTTGACGAACCTGAAGAAAGCAAAATCCCATAAGCAAAATTACTCGCCCCTATATTATTAATCAAGAGATTGTTTGAAGATATAATAATTATCCCATTTGCAGAATTACTTATTCCTGTATTACTGATTAAAAGATTATCTAAAGATGTAAGGTAAATCCCATAACCAGAAGTGCTTATTCCCGTATTAATGGTTAAAGTATTATTTTTTCCAGTATTAATATTAATTCCAGGACCTGCAATGCTTATTCCTGTATTATTAGTTAAAATATTATTTGAAGATGAAACAACTAAACCAAAGGCATTTGACCCAAGGTTATTTGTTCGAGCAACATTTTTTAATAGAATATTATTATCCGAATAAGAATCTAATTGAATTCCGTAAAAACCAGTCCCGTTATTTTCTGTTAAAAGATTAGTTAGTGAAGAACGTAGATAAATTCCAGTAGAAGAAATAGCTGAACCTTTATTGCCGATTAAGGTATTATTTAAAGAACTATACAGATAGATTCCATATCCAGAATCTCCAATTCCAGTATTATTAATTAAAGTAATATTATCAGAGTTCCATAGACCAATACCTGAACCTCCAAGATTATAATAATTAATTCCTATATTATTCACTAAAATTATATTATTAGAATCAGAAACACTAATTCCTGCACTGGTTGTATTTCCTATTCCAGTATTATTTATTAAATTATTATTTTTTGTATTAGAAATATCAATTCCTCTGCCTTTTGTTGAAACATTATTATTTATTAATTCACTATTATTTGAATATAATCTAATCCCCCATCCGCCAGATCCACTAATAGTGTTATTTTGGATTAGGCTATATTCTGCATCTTGAAAATGAATATTAACAGCGCTGTTATTTCCTCCGCCTCCAAAACTTAAATTACAATTTTTAATAGTTGTATTATACTGATTAGAATAAATTCCAGTAAGATTATAATTAGAAATAATTGCATATCCTCTGCAATCAAAAGTTATATTTTGGGAAGTTATATTTATGCAGGAAGCTAAATTTGTCATAATTGGATTAATAATATTTTCACTCAATTTATAATCTGTATTTGGCTTATCAAGAACTTGGCAATCAGATACATCTGTACTTTTTTCCCATTGAAAAACAGGATAATCATTAAATTCCAGTTGTGATTTCCAAAGATATAAAAAATCCCAAACAGGAGGATTTGCAGTATAAATCACCCAAACAGGGTCATAATAATGATAATTATAATCGTCCATTATACAACCAGGATAACTAGGAATACCTGAACTACCAATACAATTCACAGCAGAATCATCAACAGTATTATATGCATAATTATTATTTAGAACAGAAAAGGATGTATCTATATTTCCAATGAATTGACCGATATTCGTGCTTACTGGAGATGATACCTTAACAATAGAATAACTATTATTTATTTTAGAATTAAATACTGTTCCTGCCATTCCTCCTGTTCTGTCTCTTCCTGTAACATTCCCAACAACATATGAGTTTATTATATTTCCGCTATACAAACCCCCAATTAATCCGCCAGCAGTAGTTGTACCTGAAGTTGCACTGGAACTAATATTCACATTAGCATAAGAATTGTTAATTGTAAGTCCATACCCTCTTCCAATCAATCCTCCAATAAGATTATTCCCCCTTATAACTCCTTGAACATAGCAACCGCTAATCAAACTATCTCCATCACAATTTCCAGCAACTCCACCAGTGCCAGTTGTACCTGCCAAATTAAAAACCGTAACATTTTCGAGCACTAAATTCAAAATATTTGCACCAGTATTTAAATTTGAAAATAATCCTGCAGGAGTCGTACCTGCTGAGTTTATATACAAATTCTTAATAGCATGATAATTTCCATCAAAGATTCCTGAAAAATATGATCCTGTGCATAACGAAGTAAAAGAAACTCCAGTACAGTCAATATCGTTTACTAAGTAATAAACTTCAGCACAAGTTCCAGTGACTCCTCCAATTCCTTGTAAAGCACTGCAAGTGCTTATTCCAATTCCGCTCGGGTCAATAATATGGTCAAGCTCAACAACTCCATCAATAATTTTCAAGTCAAAAACATCCTGAGATTCACTGATTAAATCAGTCAGATAAATTTTGTTGTATTTCTCGCTTTGTAAAGAGGAACTGGCAATAATCTCATTTCTGTTAATTTCATAAACTTCAATTTTTGGATTTTCGCTAACAACTCTTGGATAAATAGTAATATCATTTTTATTTGTCAAAGGTTTTTCAAAAGTCACTCTTACAAAATATCCTGAAGAAATATGCTCGCTCCAGACTTCATCCTGCGCTTTAACCTGTTCATAAATATCATTTATAAAATTTTTGTTGGAATCAAGATGGACTGCCTTGCTTATTTCAATTATTATTTCAAAAATCGCCTCGTTCAAAAAAGGAGTAATCCATTCAACACTATCTAACAAGCCATCCTCATCTAGGTCTATTGTTGAAAAAACAATCGGTTCCCTGATTATATTCTTATCTATATTTTTAACTTGGTATATCTTAATTGTTGAAATTTCAGAAGGATTAATCTCCTTAGGAAGTTCGGAATAGGTTAAAATATTTTTATAATGAAAATTATCAGGACCTGTGACAATGATTCTTTTTCCAAGAGGAATTTCTTCCTCCCTGATTTCAGGAGCAGAAGTCTCATATTTTATAATATAATGTTTAAAATTTTGTGGAAAGTTTATCGTGGTTTTTTCTTCTCCAAAAAATAAAAAAGGTTTTTTATGATTTATATTAACTTCTGAAGTTGCACCCTGCTCCTCCCCATCTAAAATTTCATTAACATATACATTCTCAGAACCAGCAGGCAATTCAACATTAAAAGAACTAGGATTTTCTAAATTAACATCAAAATTCCATTCAACAGGCTCACCAACAACTGCTGCACCTTGTTTAATATTAGTGTTAAAATTAATTTTATTCTCTGCAGTAACAACCGGAGAATTAAAAGAATTAATTTCTTCAGAACTCAATTCAATTGCAGAAGAAGGAATCATTATAGCAGGAGGTTTTTGAGCAAGTTCTCCCCTCCCTTTAGTTTTGCTAAAAACTGAACTTGCTTCATTGATTATTCCTTTCTCCCCTATTTTTTCAATCCCTTTTTTGGAAATTTCAAAGAATATTGAGTTTAAAACAAAAAATAAAGAAATTAAAATGCCAATGACTGCAAAAATAATTAAAAAGTTTAGGATAATTTGGATTCCTTTTTTGATATTTCCAAAATTTTTTTCTTTTATTAGTTTATCGCATAATTTAATCTGCTGATTATAATAATCCCGATAATCGTCATAGTACTTTATCCATTGTTCAGAATTTCTATTTCCAAGAGCTTTTGCCAATTCCTCATCATATTCTTTTCTGTCAATTGTTCTGGAATTAAGTCTCGACACTAAGTTTTGGACAATATTTATTATGTTTTTTTTATCCTGTTTGGTAATTTCAATGGCTTTTTTTAATTCCTGTTTTCTTTTTTCCAAGTTTTTGTTTTTTTCATCCATTTTCAGATTGGAAACAGGCTGCTTTTGGTAAATTTTTCAGGTGTGTAAAGCAAGCAGCCTGTTTCCAAGAATTTATTTTAGATAAAAAAATTTTAAAAGATAATAAAAAATAGTCAAAAATAAAAGAATTATCCCTATTATAATTGTGTTTAATAAGAATAATATGTATACTAACCATCTTGCACACCTATTTACTTAAAATATATGTAAATATTCTTTTTAAACTTTATGTTTTATTAATAAAAAACTCATAAAATATGTAAAATATACTTAATATATATGTAAAAGATTATACTTATAATATATGTATATAATTGTGCTACCTAATTGATTATTGTAAAATAGAATAAAGGGCTATTTTCGAATTAATCTAGTTGATTATTATACAAAAATTTTATATTGTCTTGTGTTAAAATTTTATCAAATAACATAATATCATCTATATTTCCATTAAATCCCTCTCCAATATATACCTTGTCAGAATTTAATATCGGAGTATTTATACCCGGACCTCCAACAGATTCCAGGTTTCCATTAATAAAAATTTTCCAAACTCCGCCCCAGTTTATACTGACAACAACATGCTGCCATTGATTAAGCTCAATAGGATTAAAACTTTCAATATAATCCTTGTTTCCATAAATAAATATTATTTTACCATAGGAATTTACATTGACTTCATAATTTGCACCTTTTGAAATTATTTTTCCATCATAAGAATTTGCTTTTATCCAGGAGCTGACAGAAAATTCCTTATCCAGATTCAAACTATTATCGCTTCCAACATCCATGTAATTGATTCCATCTAAAATTAAATTACTGCTGTTTATCTGAACGCTATTTATTCCATTATTTTTTCCAACCAAATCTCTATTGTCATCAAATCTCCACCAAGAAACTAAACCTCTTGGAAAATTTAAAACTGGCTGAGAACTAAACTTGGATTCTTTCCCCAGTTTATTGTTCATAACAGGAGCCACTGAAACGCTTTTAAGTTTTTTAAGATTTGAAAATGGGCTGAAAAAATAAGTTTTTGTTTCAAATTCCTTGGGCAGGTTTGTATTTTGCAAACTTGTGTAAGACTGCCCTCCTTCATCATAAAAAATAAATTTTAGGCTGCTGATTTCTCCCTCTCCAGAACCTCTTTGAATGCTGACTTTTGCAGCTCCAGTCTCACTTAAAACAACTTCTTTAATATTCAAATTAACATTAAAAAAAGAAGTATCTGCCTCTGCGCTTTTTTGTGTAACTATTGGATATATAAAATTCCATACAACCACAATCACTGCTAAAACCATTAAAATTGCCAGCACAGCAATCAGTATATTCCCCTGGGATTTTTTGGTTATTTTCTTTCTCATTCTTCTGTATCTAAAACAGCAGTTTTTTAGTTTTTCCTGTATAAACTTATTTTCCCTAAACTGGCTCTATCTATTTTTCTTTCTGTAAAAAAAGAAAATTACTCCTATTAATAAAATGAGACTCAGCAAAATCCCAACCTTCCAGTAAGATTTAGACTCTTGTACAGGTTTAGGTGATTCACATGGTTTGCAGTCTCCTCCGCAATCAATTCCTTCTTCATTCTGATTCTTTATATTATCATTGCAATTTTGCTGATAAACATAATCACAGGCTTCTATAGTTTCAGGTTTCGCCAAAAGAATATTGCATCTATTCAAATCTTCGCAAAATCTTATTCTAAAACCACAGGAACTTTCATCAAATCCAAATAAATCGCATCTGTTTTGAATATAATTTTTATTTTCATTGTTCAATTCTTCACTAGATTCATTTAATTTTTTGCATAAACTCCAATCCAAACATTTCCAATTTTCTTTGCATTTTACAGGTGTTGCTCCGC
>JAGVWU010000026.1 GCA_018304145.1 Candidatus Pacearchaeota archaeon
AATATATTAAGGGCTACATATTTATAAAGCTTTCGTTGATAAAATAGAATATAGCACTTAAGAAGTTAATAGTTATTATTTAAGACGTAGTGTAATTAATAAACCTTTTTATTAGGTTTTATGATTAATTTTACAAAGATATTTATATTATAAATATATTATAGAAAGATGTATAATATAGATTTTTTGCCTCAACTTGAAGAATCAAGAAGACATTTATTTGGGAATTCAGACCCTCATAACCCTCTTTCTTCTGCACTTTATCACCCTCCTTTAACACTTAAAATTATAAAATGTGGAGAAGATATAAATGGTGAATGGGTTCCTGTAAGAGCATTGGAAGGAAAAGCAGGTAATAAATAAAATTTATTAATAGAGGACTTTGAATGACCAGTATTTCCTAAGGAAATCGCATCAAAGTCCTTCTTTGAGAATTTTGAAATTTGGGGTTTTTCAAAATTCTCAATAATTATTTTCTCTCTTCTCTTTCTTTTAAAATTTTTTTAATAAACTCTTCTCTTTTTATCGAAGTCACTTTTTCTTTGTGCCTTACGGCTAAAGTCTCTGATTTTTCTTCCCTGTCTCCGATAGTTACTATGTATGGAATTTTTTCCATTTCAGCTTGTTTTATTTTTCCTGAAATAGGCTCTGATTTTAAATCTATATCAACTCTGAAACCTTTTTCCTCTATTTCTTTTTTTAATTTTTCACAGGATTTATTGTTCCTGTCTGTAAAATTAATTATTCTTGCTTGTATTGGAGAAAGCCAGAGAGGCAATCTGCCGTTTGTGTGCTCTAATAAAACTCCAATAAATCTTTCCAAAGAACCATAAATAACTCTATGGAGCATTATTGGGCGATGTTCTTTATTATTTTCTCCCATATAAGTTAAATTAAATCTTTCTGGCATTTGGAAATCTAATTGAATAGTTGAACATTGCCAAGTTCTTCCTAAGGAATCTTTAACATGAAAATCAATCTTTGGACCATAGAAAACCCCATCACCAGGATTTATTTTATATTTCATCTTTTTTTTCTTCAAAACATTTTCAAGAGTTGATTCTGCCAAATCCCAGAACTTTTCATCACCAATTCTTTTTTCAGGACGGGTTGAAAGTTCAACATGATCAAATTCCAGATTAAAAGTTTTATAGAATTTATCTATTAATTCTATAATTTTTTGTATTTCAGATTCTATTTGTTTTTCTGTGCAAAATATATGAGCATCATCCTGAGTAAACTGAATGACTCTAAATAATCCAGCCAATACTCCTGATAACTCCTGCCTGTGAACAATTCCAAGTTCTGCAACTCTCAAAGGCAAATCTTTGTATGATTTTGGTTTGTTTTTATAGACTAACATTCCTCCAGGACAATTCATAGGTTTTACTATAAATGTTCTTCCTTCATATTCTGAAATAAATACATTTTCTTTGTATTTTTCCCAGTGTCCTGAAATTTGCCATAGTTTTTTATCTAAAATCTGCGGAGTTTGTATTTCCTGATAGCCTGCTTTTTTATGCTCTTCTCTCCAGAAATTAATCAATTCATTTCTTATAATTAATCCCTTATTATGCCAGAAAACCATTCCTGGAGCTGTTTCTGAAAAAGAAAATAAATCCATCTGCTTTCCAAGAATTCTGTGGTCATTGTCTTTTAATTTGCTTGTATCTAATTTTGATTTTGAAATTTCTCTTAATAATTGCTTGTAATCAAATACTTCCTCTTTTGAAATTTTTGGAGATGATGAAACTATTTGTTCTGTTCCAATGCTTCTTGATAATTCAGACAAAGGATGCCCTTTGCATTTTAATTCAAATTCTTTGTAATATCCAAATGGAGCCCTTGTAACATTGTATTTTTTTGTATTTAATAATTCTTTTTCTGTATTCTCCATGGTTTTTAATGCAAATTGCGGGCTTGAAAGAGAAGGAGATAAATGAGCATAAGGATAGAGAACAATGTTTTTTGCACCCACTTGGGAAGCAAGAGAGATTATATTTTCAATATAATCTTTTATGATATTAGGATTTGATTCATCCTGCTTTTCAACTGCAGTTAAAATTACAAGGGGGTCTTTGACTTCTGTTAATTGCTCTCTTTTTTTATCTAATTGCTCTGGTTCTTTAAGAGCTTTTTTTAAAGGTTTAAATTTTATATAATCACAATGGAGGCTTAATATTTTCATAAATAGGATAAATAAACCAGGTTTATAAAATTTAGGTATTTTACAGATTAAACTTATAAACTTCAGGTTCTATTTATATAGATGAAAAAGTTATGCAAGCTTGGAACAATATGGCAAGCATAACATTATTGACCATGATAAAGAATTAGTTAATAATCATAATCACATTAATGGAATAGAAGGCTTTTGGAGTTTTGCAAAAGAAAGGTTTCATAAGTACCATGGAATAAGAATGAATAACTATCCATTCTATATTAAAGAAATGGAATTTCGTTTCAATCACAGAAACGAAAATGTTTATAAGTTACTAGTTGATATATGTATTGTAATGGGTATGGTTTAGTTTGTATTTTGGCTAATCACCAAAAATTATTTAGATATTTCAGGAGTAAGCGGAAGTATTGAACAAACAGGAGCTGGGTTTAATAATATGTTAGTTGGTCAAAATATTGGAGGGGCTTTTTTTAAAGGTTCAATCGATGAAGTAATGATTTTT
This sequence comes from Candidatus Pacearchaeota archaeon, assembly GCA_018304145.1. GTDB lineage: Archaea > Nanobdellota > Nanobdellia > Pacearchaeales > GW2011-AR1 > ARS1285. The sequence continues at coordinate 2,685 of JAGVWU010000026.1, forward strand.
AATAAGCCTCTTTCCTTATCTGAAGTCAGAGCAATTTATTACAATCAAAAATAATAATTTATAAATAATCCCATCTATTAAAATTATGAATAAAAAACAAGTTTTTGCTGTCATACTGGTTATTTTAATAGGGGGGTATTTTTATTTAAATAATCTTGAAAAAAATCCTTATGAATTCAAAGGAAATACTTTTTCTTATTCTGAAAAAAGGGGAAGGGTTGATTATAATAAAATTTTAATTGAAGAAAATAAGAGTTTTAATTTGTATAAACTGGATTTTAATACAAGGCAGTTAGTTGATGAGAATCTAAGGATATATGGATTATTATTTGTGCCGAAAAATAATGAAGAGAAAATTCCTTCTGTGATTTTTCTTCCTGGAGGACAGGGAACTAAAGAAAGCAGAAAAACAATTGCAGAAACAATTGCTGGTTTTGGTTATGTTGTTCTTGTTATTGATCAAAGAGGTGTTGGAGAGACTGGAGGAAAATTTTTAGATTTTGGTTATGACTATAAAATATTTTTAAGTGGGGAAGAGCCAATGCAGCATCTTGCTGTTTATGATGTTTTGAGAAGCTTTGACTTTTTGAGAGAGCAAAAAAATATAGATGAAAATAAAATAGCTGTTATTGGTGAAAGTATGGGAGGAAGATATGGGATTATTGCAGCAGCAATTGACAGGAGAATAAAAGGAGTTATTGGAATAAGCACTTCTGGATTTCATGTTCCAGTAAATCCTATAATGGATGGAAATAATTATATAGTTTCGATAGATGTTGATAATTACATTAAAAAAATAACTCCAAGAAAATTATTCATGCTTCATTGCAAGGAAGACAATGTTGTTCCTATTTCAGATGCTGAAAAAACCTTTTCAATTGCAAATGAACCCAAAAAATTCAAGGTTTTTGAAAATTGCTTTCATGGCTATAATCCTGTGATGAAAGTGGAAATGGAAAAAGACTTGAGGGAGATTTTTGAATCTTAGTAATATTTAAAAACTATTTGTTTTTATTTTTTAGATGTCACAAGACATTAATAGGTTAGCCTTGATTAAAGGACAAGAAAGATATTTTTTTTTATGATGATGCTAGCAGAGCAGAAACTCTCAGGATTTTGGGAAGATTTGCATCAAATCCTGAACTTTCGTTCACATGGTATGATGCTGCTGTTTTATCCCAGAAAATAAGGCAGGAATCTTCAAAATATGCTTTATCAAGAAGATTTAATCTTTCATCAGCAAGAGATGAAAGCAGTGAAAATAACAATAGCTTAGATGATTTTTTGTGATTTGAAAAAAGAATTAATTCTTTAAAATAAATTTTTCAATTTGCTTTTTAGCAAGCTCTCTTTTCTTTTGATGCTCTTTTAAGAATTCATTTATTTTGCCAATTGTATAGGCTTTTAATTCTCCTGTCAAGAGTTTTCCTGATTTGTAATCATCATGGAGCTTTTTTAATTTTTTGTCATCTTCTTCAAAAATCATTTTTAAATATTGAAAAGGGACATCAACATCAGGATTGCCCCCTAATTTTCTATGCTCTTCTGTTGTTGGCTGTCCTCCTGAAAATGCATATTTGTTTATTTTTCTTTTTATTTCTTCTTGAGAATCTGTCAAGAAAATCTGGCTTCCTTCTGAAGAGGACATCTTTACTGCTCCTGTCAAAGCAGGAAGAAATTTTGAATGAAGGGCACATGGTTTCATAAAATTAAAATCAGGGTGAATTGCAACATCCCTTGTCAGCCTTATAAAAGGGTCTTGGTCAATTGCAACAGGAACAACTGAAAGATGCGTTCCTCTCATAAATTGAGGAAATAAAATGTGAGCTGCCTGCATTGCAGGATAAAATGACCATCCTATATTATTTTCAGGCCTAAGCCCAAAAATAGCTTTTGCCTCTGAATAAGTTATTCTTTTTGCAATTCTTGCTGCAAATTTATATATGTCTGTATAAATAAAATCCTCAAAGATAAAAGTTTTTCCTGGCTTGAAGCCTAAAGCAATCAAATCAATTATATTATCTTTGGAATATTCCAAAGATTTTTCAAAAGTCAGATTTTCTTTTATGTAAAATTTTTCATCATCAGATATTGGAATGAAAACCTCGCAATTAAATTCCTCCTGAAGAGATTTTGCAACCAGAAAAGGGACTAAATGCCCAACATGCATTCTTTCACTCGGACCTCTTCCTGTAATAACAGAAACTTTTTTATCTTTTTCATAAGCTTCTAACCACTTGTCAAAATCTCTGTGAGAAAAATAAAATCCTCTTCTTAATAATGGATGAAGTTTTTCAATTCTTTTTTTTATTTTGTCAGAAATTATATTTGTTCCGAATTCTTTTATCAGTTTTTCATAATCAACTTCACCCTCAACTTCCCATGGCGTCACTTTTTGCTCTTTTGTCATGAATATTATTATCAATGAATATATATAAAGATTGCTCATTATAGGCGTTAGTCAAACCCTTTGATTCATTATATAAATGTTTAAAATAGATAAATTAATTATTAAAAATGGTTTTGATGAGATTTTAATGGATTATGATTTTAACTTAACTGTTTGGCAAACGAAAGATTGTGTAAGATGTGGGGGTTGTTGCTATGTCTGTGTTGTTGATAGCAAACAATTTCTTAAATTAAACAATACATTATGTGATAAATTGGCAATTGATTCTTCGGCAAACAACACTTCTTGTTCACTATATGGAACAACAATATATCCTGAACCTTGTTTAAGGTATTTTTGTTTGGGAAAAGAGAAACCTGTTCCTGAAACAGAAATTTATGAAAGACTTTTGATTGTAAGAATTGTGCTGGATTATTTTAAAATCAAACCTGTTGCGAATACAGAAGAAATAAGAAGAACATTAGAGAAAATGCAGGTTAAAAAAATCTAATAAATTTTACTTGTATTTTTTATTATATAAAACTTAAAAACTAATAATAAATCATTAAATAATATGACAATAGATACAAAAGAACGTTATATAGCTGTATCCGAAGATATAAAGGCAGATATAATTGTATTAGTTATGGAACTTAAAAAGATTTGACAAAGCATCAAGAAATCCAAGATTTTTCAGAAGAGTTAACACAGTTTGTGAAGGTTTAGATTTAATATGTGAATTGAGAAAAACCAAAAAAAGAGAAGACTAAGCTTATATCAGATATATTTGAAATAAAAATCCTCTTTGTTTTTTACTATTATAACAGAATACTATTATCAAAAAGCTTTAAATATACTGAGTATTTTAATTTTGTAACATGAAAAGAGTACTGACAATAGCGGGATTTATTATTTGTTTAATTCTTATCACAAATATATCTGCAGGAGTTACGTTTTCAGGCATTGATTCTGTATATAATCTTGGAGATGTTATGAATCTTAATGTTCAAGTCAGTCCTGTTTTAGAAGATTATCTATTAAAAGTTGATTTAGTCTGTGATGAAAAAATGATAATTCCTTTTAATTTAATGCCCAGTTCAGAGGGAAAAGCAGAAATAAAAATTCCATTAAGCTATAATACAATAACACAGGTAAGCAGCAATTGCTTTTTCTCTGGAGATTATGGAGGAGAAGTGATAAAAAGCCGAAGATTTGAGATTTCTAATAAATTAAGGATTTCTCTTGCTACAGACTCTTATTTTGTTAAACCAGGAGAGCAGGTTGAAATAAAAGGCAATGTTCAAAGGCAAAATGGAGCAGGAATAAACGGCGATGTTCAGATAACTGTTCCTCTTTTAAATTTAGAGTCTATTATAAACACAAATGAAAGTTCTGAAAATCAAACTTCTGAATACAGCTCAAATGTTGATAATGGCATGTTTAATGGAAATATTGTTAATGGAGAATTTCTTGTTATAATAGATTTAGCAAGAGAAACTCCTGCTGGAAATTATAGAATAGATATATTAAGCTATGAAAAATCTGCAACAGGAAAGAAAATGAGTGATGGAACTGCTTTTGCTAATTTAAAAGTTTTTCAGGTTCCTACAAGAGTTGAAGTTGCATTAAGCAGCCAGAATTTTAATCCAGAAGATGAAATAGCATTTATACCTGAACTATTAGACCAGTCTGGAGTTGCTATCAAGGATGATGTTTCTATTGCAATAACAGATTCTAAATCCCGCAGTATTTTTGAAAAAATAGTCAAATCAGGAGAATCTGTAAAATACAAGGTTTCTGGCAATTTAACTTCTGGTTATTATGAGCTGATTACTTCAAGCGGAGAACTTTCTTCAACTAAAAAATTCTTTGTAAACGAAAAGGCAATTGTTTCTTTTGAATTAAAGAATCAGACTTTGGTTGTCAAAAATACAGGAAATATTCCTTATAATAAAGATATACAAATAGAATTAAATGGAAAACCTTTCATTAAAAGAGTTGAACTTGGGCTTGGAGAAACCAAGGAATATCATCTTTCAGGAACTAATCAAGATTATGATGTAAAAGTAAGTGATGGAAACAAGGAAATGAGCCAGACAGGAGTTTCTTTAACTGGAAATGCAGTTGGTATTGATGAAGGAGGGGTTTCTTTTCTATCAAGCCCGGTATTTTGGATTTTTCTTATCATAATTTTACTAGCGGTTGCATTTTTCTTTTTTAGGAATTCTTTTAAGAGAAAATCTCTTGCTTATCCTTGGGATAAGAAAAAAAAGCCTCTGGAATTAAAAGGAAAAGGTGAAGAAACTGACAGGCAAAAAAATATAAAAGAGCTTTTAAACATTCCCAAAGGACATTCAATTGCTCCAAGCGAAGCAGAACAAGTTCTTGTTTCAAAAGGATATAAAACAAATGCTACTGCAATAATATTAAAAATAAAAAATCAGATTGGCAAACATGCAAGAGAGGCTGTGCAAAATGCCATACAAAATGTTTATGAAAGAAAAGGAGCGGTCTATGAGCATGGAGAGTATGTTTATATTGTGTTCAGCCCCCTTGTTACAAAACATGCTAATAATGAACTTGCTGCAGTTAAATCAAGCCATGAAATAATCACTTTGCTGAATGAATACAATGAAAAGTTTAAGGAAAAAATAGAATTTGGAATTGCTGTAAATTCCGGAGAGATGATAAACCGGGTTGAAGACAAGAAATTAAAGTTTACAGGTTTGGGAAGCATACTTCCTGTTGCAAAAAAAGCAGCTGAAATTGCAAAAGAGAAAGTCCTTTTAACAAGAGAAGTTTATGAAAAATGCGGTTCAGAAGTAAAGGCAGACAGGAAAAAAACAGATATTGGAGATTTTTTTGAATTAAGGGATGTTCTTGACCACAGCAAGAATAAAAAATTCATCAGTGATTTTTTAAAAAGACAGGCAGATGAGAACAAGAGATAATTCTGATTTATATCTAGGATTAGCTAATGTATTGAATTAATATATTAAAAAATCTTAATTTTAAAATGGAAATAACAACAATCATCTTTATTATAATTTTTCTTATTGGTTTAGCAATATCTTATTGGTTAGGAAATAAAGCAGGATGTTTTAAAACAAACGGATACTGGGAAAGAGAACTGCCTGACCAAAGAAAAGATGCTATAATGAAATCAAGAGCAGTTTTAGGAGGACAATTTTCAGAGCAATTAGCCCCATTTTTACCTGATTTTAAATATCTACCAACGGAATGCAGATTTGTTGGAAAGCCCTAGACTTGATTGTGTTTAAAGGAATGGATGAAAAAAATATTAATGAGGTTGTGTTTGTAGAAGTTAAAAGTGGAAATGCAAAATTATCAGAGCATGAAAAGAGACTTAAGGAAGTAATAGACAAAAAGAAAGTTAGATGGGAAGAATATAGAATCCCTGAAGAATTGCATAACAATAAAAAAGATATGGGCAATAAAATAAATGATTTTATTAATGATAAAAAAGGTGAAATAACTTTTAATTGCGAAGATTGTGGGAGACCAATTAAACATAGAGGCAGATGTTTATCTTGTAATATTAAAAGGAAAAGAAATGATTAGAGGATAAATTTTTAACCTTTTAGCGTTGTTACACTCTATTTTATTCAGAGTAATTCTCTAGTTGGACTTATACACAAAGCAACATAAATGTTAAGTACCATAAAGAAAAATTTAAATAGGATTTAGTTTTGTATTATTGATGCCAAAAGAAAACAAACCAAAAAGAGTGAGATATCGAGATGCTTTTACTGGAGCAATAAGATTGGGCAGCAGAGATATTGGTTTGGATCCTGAAACCGGAAGTGTTATGATGGACAGCGGACCAGTTGTTCCTCATAGAGATGACTTTAGATTTATTGGTGAACAATTGTCTGATGGAGATTTGGACTTATTGGATCTAACTGCCTTTGCACAAAACTACGAATATCATCCAGAAAGATTTGTCAGATATGAATAAAAAGAGCTGATAACTATTTTTATAAATTTTTTATTATTAATCGGGATTTTTTTCTGAAAATTCTTTGTTTATACTTAATTTTTGACATGAAGATTCAGTTTTTGGATGCGTAAATTTATATTTAATTTCTCTTTTTACAGCATACTTCAAAATCTTATATTTTTTAATTTATCTTCGGTATTTTTGTTTAAAATAATGGCAGAAATAGCCTATGAATTTTTGTTTATTTAGAGTGAGTACAATTGATATAGTTAATGAAATATGCTTCGGTATTTGGATTTTATGAAAAGATATTTCTTATTGCAAATTTGTTTATAAATGAGTTTTCTATAAAATTTTATGCAAAATGCAAAAAAAGGTTGCTATCATAAAATGAATACAGAATTTTCAGAGATTAATTTTCATCTTCAAAATTTAAACCTTATGTTTAAATTAATGAAAGGAGGTATATTAAAAGTAAAATGAAAAAAATATTTAGTATTTTAACAATGGCTTTGTTAATGCTTTCATTAATGCCTGTTGTATTTGCAACAAGCGTTGGAAGCGGCACAGGCATCAGCATAACTCCTGAACAATTTAAGCCTTTAATCTGGATGTGTGATAATAGACTCGTTACAGACAATGAAGGTCAACCAGGAAGAATAACTGGTGAAGGAGACGAAATGTTTGAAAGAATTCACAACTATGCTTTTGAAGGTGAAAAAATTTCATGGCAAGTATTAGTTATGGATAAAAACAAAATTGAAGAAATCAATGAAGTTGTTGGAACAATAGGAGCTACACAAGGTGAAGGAAATGATGTTGAGGTTGAATGTAAAAGAACAATTGAACCTGAAGTGATACCAGAATCCTGCAATGCAAGAATTTTGGAAGAACAACTTACAGAATTCAACTCTCAAACAATGGCTTACTATGACTGTACATTTACAGTTGAAACACCTGCTTCAATGCATGGAGAATATTTCATAACAGTAGAAGTAAAAGACTTAACTGGTTTAAGTGGAACAATGGACGAGAATGAATTCTGGTTCTTGAATCCAACAATTGCTTTAGCTATTGATGGAGACCTTGAGTTTGAAGATGTAAGACCCGGAGCACAAGCTTATTCTGATACTATATTAGTTGGAAATGACGCAGAAGCTGGCTCAGGAGTTATAATGGATATGTTCATAACAGGAACAAATTTTTATGACCCTAGTTCAAGCGGTGCAGCTTGTCCTAATACAAATGAACTGAACTTAAATGCGTTCAGATATTTTGCTACAAATGGAGCTTATTCAACTGCTGGTGATGATGTATTTGACGATGGTGGTTTTGCAACTATAAGAAGTCTTGATGTTGAAGGATATGTAAATATCCAGAACACAATGGAAAGTTTCAGCACGAAAATGTATGATGAAGCTGAAATTATTCAAGATGCTGTTATAGGAGGCTATTATGCATCTAATACATTATCTCCTGGAAGCGAAATGGCATTAACTTTCAAATTAAGCTTGCCAGAGCCATGTGTTGGTGATTTTTCAGAAGGACAGATATACTTCTGGGGAGAGGCAATCTAAGGGTTATTTTTTTATTTTTTTATTTTTTTATTTTTTTATACAGAATATAAATAAAATTCAGAGGAATTTTATTAGTTATTAAATAAACGAGGTGATTAACGATGGATGACTATTCATCGAGGTGTGAAACAGAGTATGGATAAAACCTTTGGTTTTATCCATATAATTCAACAATAAACCAAAGAAAAAAACAATAAAAACAGGAAAAAATTACAATGAAAAATAGAAAAAATAAAATTAGTTTTTTTATAATTGGGCTGGCAATAATATTTTCAGCAACCTTGATTAGTGCAGATGATTTCTGCTTTCTTACATTAGGAGATGGGGAAAAAATACCAATTACAGGAACTGATTTTTATACATGCACCCATACAAAATGCAGTGTATGTGCAACTGCATCAATTCCTCACTGGTATGCTTCGTGGAATAAATGCGCTATTGCATGCGGCGAAGAACCGCAGAATGAAAAAAATCTAACTCTTTCTGCTAATTTTCCATTTAGCAATGGGGGAGTTTATACAAAACAAAATTTTCTTATGAATATTTTAACAAACAAGATTTCAAGCATTTATTTAATTGATAATATTGCCGGAAAACAGAAAAGCATCTGCCCTAATTGCATGAGCTATAAAAAGTCTGCAACTTTCAAGCAGGGGTTCAATGACATAACAATAAGAGCTGTAAAAGGAGCGGAAATAGAAGAGAAAAGAATAACCTTTTTTATTGATAATAAAAAACCAAGAATAACAAAGACTTTTCCATTATCTAAAAAATATGCCAATGGAAACTTTACAGTTTTTTATGATGAGGATAATGTAAAAAAAATAGAGCTGAATTATGGGACTCTTGATAATTTTCAAAATAATGTTTTAGCAGAATGCGAATCGGGAAAATCAAAATCCTGCTCAATTAATATTGATTTAGCTGTTTTTGAGAATCAGGCTGTTAGCTACTGGTTTAAAATAACTGATATAGCTGATAATGAAATAGAATCAAAGCATATAAATATTTTTGTCGACAGAACTGCTCCTGTTATAAACAATATTAATTACAGCATTACTAAAACAAATGTGAATTTTATTATTGACTTAAATGAAAATAATTTTTACAAAGTTTTTTATTCTGACAATGAAAAAAAATTAAAAATATTATGCAGTTCACTGAAAAACAGCATATGCTCAAAAAAAATAAATTTTAAAAAAGAGCATCATGATGTTAATATTGTTGTCATGGACAAGGCTGGAAATTTTGTTTCAAGCCCGATAAGTTTTGATATTATTTAAGGCATATTTCTATTGTTTTAACAATTTTTTAGCAGGTGTTAAGAACCATGGGCTAAAGCCACATGGCGTGTCTGGTTCTCAATCACCCAAAAAATGCCTTTGCTTTTTATGGGCTAAAGCCCATAGCGTACGCAAAGAGCATTTTTTGTGTGTTAAAAATCCAGAATATTTAATTTCTTTTTTATTGTATAAGATAGCAAGCGGATAAAAGCAATTTTATCCAGAGAATATATAGTAAAAAATTCATCGAAGATAATAGGATGATTAATCTATAGGATAAGAAATTAATTTCCAGGCAATTTACCCTTTCTTATCCTATCTATCAAGGAAAAAATTTTCCGAAAATTTATTTCCGTTGATATAATTAAAAAATTCATCAATGGAAAGTGGTAAGATAGATTTAAATAGAACAGAGTAAATTGAATTTGTATAAATTAAAAATTAACAAAATTTTTAAACATCAAAATTTTAATAAAAATTTTGTGGCTTAAAAATTTCCAGTTATAGAAATTTTTAAATGAAAGGAGGTGAAAAGATGAAAAAATTATTAGTTTTTCTGGTGATGATGAGTTTAGTGGCTATGATGCCGATGGTGATTGGGGAACCTCAACAAGATTTAATGGTTTCTGTTCAATCAATGACTAATATTAATATAACCCCTGATTTGCTGAATTTTGGTCCAGTAGTTCCTGGCACTATAGGCAGTGTTCCAGTGGATAAAAATATAGTTTTTGATGCAACTGGAAGTAATGGAGATATAACTGTGAGTGTGTCTTCAATAACTGCAGGCTTATTCCTTAATGGTTTAATGCTGGATGGCTCTAGTGCTTTAAATTTTACTAAAACTCTGGTTTGCAATATAGATAATAATGTATGCAGTTACGATAAAACTCCTGTTGTACCAACATTAAATGTTCCTTTAGGAACTCTTGCTGGAACTCAAACAGGTGTAATAAATTACTTAATATCTGCTGCTAAATTTTGCGGAGATGATATAAAAAATAGAGCATCAGAAGTATGTGATGGAACTGATTTAAATAGTAAAACCTGTCTGACAGAAGGATTTAATGGAGGAACTTTATCCTGTAAATTAGATTGCACGGGTTTTAATACATCATTATGCACTAGTAGTAGTTAAAATGAAAAATTTTATTTTTTTATTTTTAATGATTTTAGTATTAGCGGTAGGAGAGGTTAAGGCTGTGAGCTATTCTCCCAGCAGCTTAATCTTTAATTTAAATATGGGAGAAGAAGGATGTCAAATGATAACAATAAATTCAGATTCAGAAACAATAGGTGTTTTTGATAATTGGGCAGAGAAGAAAGAAATGGAATGGAAAGCCAATTCCTTTAATACAAGCTCTAATTATCATTCAATTATTATGAATTATCCAAGAATAATTTATAGAAATGAAAAACAAGCAAAAATTTGCATGAGAGGATATAAACCTGGTGAATATCATGGCATTCTTTTGCTTAAAGAAGAACAGAGAGGAAATTCCATAATACAAATGGGAATCTGGCTAAAGGCAAGAATAAATGGAAATGAGAGTGCATTTAAACCAGAAAAAAATCAGGAGGCTCAAAAACCAGCTTCAATCGAGATAAAACAAGCAGTTAAATCAACAGATGTTGATTTAGATAAGGAGCAAATAACAGGAAATGTTGCTGCAAATATGATTGAGGATAATAAAAATAACAGCAGATATTATTGGATTATTGGCATAATAGCTGTTTTAGTAATTGGATTAATCATGTTTAATAAAATGAAATCTAAGAAAATAGAATATCAATTAAAATAAATGTATAAAAATATAATAAAATGAACAAAAAAATACTCGGAATATTAATAGTAGGAATTATTGCAATAGCAGGAATTGTGTCTGCGGCTATGACAGCAACTCAAAATTTAACTGTTACAATTGTTCCAGGAATACTAAATATCATGTCTCCTGTTGAAGGCAATATTTATCAGTCCAATCATATTCCAGTAACCTTTAATTTAACAAGCCCTTATAATGTTAAAAATATCTGGCTTATTGATAATGGAGCATTAAGCCCTTTATGCTCAAAATGCAAAAGTTTTTCTGAAAATATATTTTTTTCTGAGGGAAATCATTCAGTTACAATAAAAGTAGAATTTGAAAATAATAATTCTATAGAAAAAAAGATTAATTTTTTTATTGATTCAATGTCAGATATATACCTACTTTCATCAGGAGGCTTAAAAAAAGCATCCTCAAAAGATATAACCAATTATCTTTTTAATTATGATTTTTCAGTTATCTATAAAAATGAGCCTGCACCTGAAGATTCATGCTCAATAAGGGCAAAAGGAGGAAATGCAACAATAAATGAGGAAGAATTTGGAACAATTAATAAGCTTAATTTTTATTCTGTTTCAAGCATTGAACAGGGGCAAGGAGAGCTCTATGCACAAAAAAACAGGAAAGTTTTTAGTTTAAAATTTAAAGTTGATAAAATAATTGAAAATTCAGAGGAATTTTTAATAATTGAAATTTCAGGAAAAAATAATCAAAAAGCAGTTTTGGAATTTGACAGAGTTAGTAAAAAAATAAATATAAACGGAGAGGATTTTTCCTTTGCTGATTTGAATGTTAATTTTATTGAAGGATGTACCATGAAAAAAAGTCATTTTTATTTTCTTGAAAAAGAAGCTAAAGTCCAGAAAAACATAGATGATATTAGAAATATTCTAACACAAAACCCAATTTTTATTAAGAAATATGAAAATCTCAAGTTTTTATTTTCTAAATACTGGTGGTTTTTTCAATTTTTTAGGTGAGTTAATTTTTTATCATTGGATAATAATCTGATGGCATAAAAATTTTAGTGATTAGTGCAATTCCGGACTAAACTGCCCCCTTACAATGCATATATCAATTAGCAACTTATAAACATTATTATTTCTGTTATTAAAATGAAATTCCATTTCTTTAATGTACAATGGGTAGTTTGTTTTGCTAATTCCATGATACTTATGGAATCTTTCTTTAGCAAAGCTCCAGAAACCTTCAATACCATTAATATGATTATGATTATTTACTAATTCTTTATCATGGTCAATAATATTGTGTTTTCCATATTGTTCTAAACTTGCATAACTTTTCCAGCCATCTGTGTAAAACACAGAACCTTTCTTGGTTTTATCTTTAATTTCACTCATTAAAGTATCTGCTGAAACATCTTGAACAATAACTGTGTAAACCTTGCCCTTTCTCTCGAGAATTCCAAAAACTATTGCTTTATTTTTTGCACTTCTTCCCCTATTTCCTTTTCTCTTTCCACCAAAATAACTTTCATCTAACTCTAAT
>JAGVWU010000027.1 GCA_018304145.1 Candidatus Pacearchaeota archaeon
GTACCAAATCAATTGAGACTGGATATAGCCTTTTTTTAATGGAGAATAGTTCTTTTGATTCCATTCATCAATTCTTTTTTCCAATTCTGTTTCTGAAACTCCAATAGATTTAAAGAAATTTATTAAGACAAATAATGCTCTTTTTCTTCCATCATCTTTTATCCCTTTTAAGATTAAATTTATGCAAGGGGGCATTAAATCAGGGGTTGGATTTGAAATTATTATTTTATTTGGATAACCAGTTCTGATTCCTGAATCAGAAGATTGACTGTTTTCAAAACTTTTAGCAGGTAAAACTCCTGATATTTTTTCATATTGTTTTTTATTTTGATTGAGCTCTTTATCTTTCTGCTCTTTCCATTCCAAAGCCTGCAATAAAAGATTTTTAGCCTCCTCATCTTTTGCAATTGGATAATAATTTTTTATATTAATCTTAAAGGGTTTTGCATCTTTTATTTCGAAATTTTTTAATTCATTTTTATCAAGAACCACTGATGCTAGGGATGTCTTTTCATGAAGGGAATATGGCATTCTGAACAAATGTCTTGGAGAAACTAAAATTAAATCCGCAACTGTAAACTCTTCAGATTTGATTCTTTCTTTTTGAAAAAGTTCTGGATTTTTAATTGAATTTATTGCACAAAAAATACAATAGGACATTTCTTCCCTTGATTTTTCAATCATTTCTTTTCTGCAATCAGGGCACTTTGGAATCCTTTTAGTTTTTTCCTGCATAACAACTTCATTTTTGCAATAGGGACAAAGCCAAGTTACCATGTATCTGGTTTCAGATGCTCTGTTGCATATTTTGCATTCAGTTACAACTAAATTTTTCTTTTCTTTTCCAGTTAGTTTCGCTATTTCAGATAAATCCATTTCCTGCATTATTTTTTCTGCAAATTTCTTGTTTAATAACTCTGATAAATAAGAACAAATAATTCTCGGCCATTCTGGAAACAAGTCTTTGGTTTTCTGTCCATAGACTTCTTTAGGAAAAGCTTTCCAAGGAATTATAATATGAAAACCCTTTGAGCCTGAATATTTTATTCCTAAGTTTTTAATTCCATGAAATTCCAGAGCATCAATTAACAATTGAGTATAAATCTTGCTGTATTCAAAATAAGGCGAATCAACATCCAATAACAAGTCCCATCCTATCCTGAGATTATCAAACTCTGATTTTGAAAGTTCTGTTGAAATCTCCAAAGGGTCTGACCATAACTCTTCTGAACAATGAAAAGAAGTTGCCCCTCTTTTAACAAATTCTAGGATGTCTGTTTCATATTGAAAGCTATCTGGCCGTTTCCCAAAACCTTCAAAATATCTTGGAATACACTCCCTATTTTTGGAAAAATCAAAAATAGCTTTTCTTACATCAGACCTCGAATAATAAAGAAAGGTTATTTCCCTTATTCTCTGCTCGTTCAAGCTTATTTCTTCTCTTTCTTCTTGTTTTTTATGAGGTTCTTGATTAGAATTAGATTCCATTTTTATTAATCCTTACACAAGGAACCAAGGTTCCTTGTGTTCGATCTTTCATTTTTCTATTTTATTCTTTTTACTAAAATGAAAAATCTCAGTACAACCTCCTTTGAGATTGTTATATAAGGTGATTATTTAATGATAAGTGATTTTATAATTATTATGGTAGTATTAAAATAAACCTAATTTCTTGAAGATTTTTGAGAAATAGACAACAAAATATTAATATAAAAAACAGAAAAATCTCTTAATAATAAAGTTTTTGCCAAATTTCTATGATAATCAGAACAAAAAGCATGGGCAACAACTTCAGCTATTCCCTTTTCCAGATGAAATCTAGTAATATCTGATTTTGTACCATATTTTAACATTTTTTCAGGAGGCATATTAACTGCTTCTGGATCAACTATGCTTCGATAGAATATTTCAACCAATCCTCTATTTCTGCAATATTCTGGGTTGCAAAATTCCCCAGATTCATTATATTCATTAAATAATATAACAGGAGCATTTGCATATTGAATGGCATGAGATTTTCCATCTTCTTTCCATAATAATCTTAAAAATCCATTTTCATCTGGTTCTCCATCAAGTCCCCAAGCTTCTTCTTTAAATTTTTCATAGCCTCTTAGCCATGGAAGATCCCTTCCTTCTTTTTTAAGAACCTGCAAATAATAATCCATGTCTTCATTATACCATTCACTAACAACTTTTTTTGCACCCTTAACTAAACGCACGTTAGTTCTTACCTCTCTTGATAAACTAAAAATTCCTAAATGAACCGGAACTGTTGCTGTGCAAGCATCCCTTCTTTCTTGAATAGACTGTATTGGTAATTCTTGCCTTATTAATTCTTCTTGCATTTTTTATTTATTAATTAATTGCTTTAAATTTATTTGGTTAATTAAAAATATATAATCTGTTTTGAATTATAGATAAAATTTCCTAGAATATAATAAAGAATCCAGTAGTAGTTTACTACATAAATCTTTAAAAGTAAACAGGGTTTAGGATTTAAAATGTTATTAAGGATGGACCATCCTAAGATACTTTCAGAAATTATAGGCATAATTTCTGAACTGGTTTTAGAGGTGAAGATAAAAGTAAACAAAGAGGGAATGAGCATAATTGCTATTGACCCTGCAAATGTAGCTATGATTATATTTAAATTGCCTGCAAGCGCTTTTTCTGAATTGAATGTTGAAAATGAACAAGTTTTGGGAGTAAGCCTGGAAAGCTTAAAATCAGTTCTTAAAAGAGTATATCCTGGAAGTGTCCTGATAATAACAAAAGAAGAAAATGAATTAAGAATAGAGATAAAAGACAAAATAAAAAAAGAATTCAATCTTGCTTTGATTGATGTTGAGGGTGAAGAGAAGAGCATTCCTAATCTTGAATTTACAAGCAGAATTGAAATGAATTCAAAAGATTTTTCAGAGGCAATTGAAGATTGTTCAGTTGTTGCTGATTCCTGCTCTTTTATTTCAGAAGCAAATAAGTTTATGATAAAGGCAAAAGGTTCTTTAAATTCATTCAAGTCAGAATTTTCCTCTGATGAACTGAATATACAGTCAGAAGAGGCTCAATCAAAATATTCTTTGGAATATCTGCAAAAAATGATAAAAGCAACAAAATTAACAGATAAAGTTGCCATTAATTTCTCATCTGATTATCCTCTAAGGCTGGATTTTAACACCCCTCAAATGGAGCTGGGATTTGTTCTTGCACCTAGGGTGGAGACTGAGGACTGAGATGAGAACCTATAATTTAGCTTATCATAATTTTTATAGTATAGAGTTAATAGAACCTAATTTTGTACTTTTTGTTCTGAATTTGCATTTGTAACTGATGTTACTAAAATGTCTGATTTTCAGAAAGCAATGGTAAGATTTTTTGCAACAAAATATCATTCAACTTGTTTAGAAAGAAATCCTTTTACACTTAAAGAATTTCAATCAGATGAATCTCTTAGAGACATAACAAGATTTCTTGTTCAGGAAGCTGGTTCTTATCCTGTTTGGAGAAACTATAGATGCCTTAGGGTAGATTTATGTGAAACAGACGACCAGAATTTTGCAGCATTGCATTTTGTAAAAAATCTTGCAGAAAGAGCAGGAGAAATTTTAACAAAAGGGCTTTTCTTTTCTATCCCTGATAAAGAATGGCGAGATTACGATGGAAACTCTGTTGTTAGTGGAAAAACAATACTTTATCATTAATTCTCAAATTTAACATCAAATATTTCGTTAAGCCGAAATCTTTAAATAACTATGTATATTCATAATAATATACTTATGAATATACCTAAAGATAAAATAATAAAATTTGTGAGAGAAAAGAGGGTTATAACTAGTTCTGAACTTGCTGAATTTCTTAAAATAAGTTGGAATACAGCTGAAAAATACCTTCTTGAATTATTAATTGAAAATAAAATTGTAAGAATAAAAAAAGCAGGGGTGAATTTATGGCTTTTAAAATGAAATCATTAAATAATAAAATAATGAAAGGTGAAAAGAGAAAAAGCAAGAGTCATGAATTGAGAACAACAAACAAAACAAATCTCAGAAGCCATAACTTATTAGAATTAAATATTAATAAAACAAACCCTTTTAGAAAAAGGCTTTACCAAAAGAATAAAATAAAAAATAAGAGTGGGCAAGTTACAATCTTTATAATCTTGGCATTAATTATTGTTGTTGTGGCATTAATTTATTTTTATTTTAGAAAGCCTCTTCCAAATGAAATTATAACTGAGGAAAATCCTTATGGATACATAAGAGCATGCACTTTGGATGCGTTGAAAAATGCAGTTGATATTTTGGATAAACAAGGAGGGGATATTTATCCAAAAGGAAGTGTGATGCATCAAGGCAGAAATATAACCTATTTATGCTACACTGCAAATTTTTATTCTGCCTGCATAAATCAAAGGCCTTTGCTTATTGAGCATATTCAAAAACAGCTTTCAGATTATTTGTATTTAGAAGTTTCAGAATGTTTTGATGATTTGAAATCCAGGCTTGAAAATAAATATACAGTTGAAATTGGTGAAATGAGCTCTAATTTAAAATTAAAATCAGGAGAAGTTGATGTTGAAATAAAGAGGGAGTTTATTATAACAAAAGATAGTAAAACTCAGAAATATGAAAATTTCAATATAGTTCTTGAAAATCAAATCTATGACTTAACTAAAATTGCAATGGAGATTACAAATCAGGAAGCCCAATTCTGCAATTTTGATATATTAGGATTTATGATTACTTATCCTAAATATAATTTGAATAAGTTCAGAACAGGAGATTCAGATATAATTTATTCAATAAAAGACAGAAGAACCAATCAGGAATTTAAATTTGCAATAAGAAGCTGTGTGCTTCCTGCTGGATTTTAAAAATGAAATTACAATATATAATTAAAGAAAAATTATCTGCTTTCTGGCAAGATAATTTTTCCAATAGATTATCTTTAATCTGCCTAAATAAAAAGTTAGGAAGATTAAGCAAAAAATTGAACAGAAAATTAATTTATACTTACTCTCCAAAACAATTACAAAAATGTATATTAACTAATAAAACTGAAATTAAATATGGACTTGTTCTATTTAAGTTTATATATTAAAATGACCAACAAACTATTTAATAAAAAAGCAACTGCAACTTATTTGGAGATACTAATTTTAATCACAAGCATATTTGCAATTGCATATATTATAAGTTCTGCAATTCAAAGTGTTGAGGCTGCTATTCCTGGTTATGGGTGCTGCGAGGAAACTAAAAATGGAAACTCCTGCCAATATGTTTCTCAAACTGACTGTAATTTTAATTTTGTTTCATCAGAATGTTCTGAAACAAGCTATTGCCAGAAAGGCTGCTGCATAAGCAAAGAAACTGGATTTTGCAGCAAAAATTCTGCGCAAAGAGACTGTGATGGAGGAGATTGGAGAGAGGATAGCAACTGCAATTATCAGGAATGTGGAAATATCTGCTGTATTATAGGAGAACAAGGATTATGGACAACTGAAAAAGCCTGTGAAATTGAATCCTTGGCAAGAGGAAAAACTGCAAATATAAACAGAAATGTAAAATCAGATATTGAATGCAATTATATAGCTGGAAAGACTGACAAGGGAGCTTGTGTATTTTATCCCGATGAAATAAAAAAATGTGTTTTTACAACAAGAGAAGATTGTTATGCAAAAACAAAAAATTTAAATGATTTTTATAACAATATCTATTGCTCTGATACCCAACTAAATACTGCATGCAGGGCACAAAATAATACTGGTTGTTTAGAAGGAAAAGAAAGTGTTTATTGGTTTGATTCTTGTGGAAATCCGGAAGGAATTTATCAAAACTGCAGTATTTTATTGGGAGGAATTTGCGGAAAATACAGACAAGGAATGGATAACAGACTTGAGACTGGAGAATATGTTTGCAGGGATTTGAACTGCAAGGTCAAGATAAATGGAGAAGATAAAATAAAAAGGAATGGAGAAAGCTGGTGTGAATATGATGGAACAATTGGAAATGGAAAAGATGTTATCGGAGGCAGGCATATAAAACATATGTGTTTTATGGGAGAAGAAAAAATAGAGCCTTGTTTGGATTACAGGAATCAGATTTGTGTGCAAGCTGACACTGATATTAGTAATGAAGAAAAATTTTCAGAAGCTTCCTGCAGGGTAAATAATTGGAGAAGTTGTTTAGAGTATAACACTTTGGAAGATTCTAGTGAAATGTCTTTAAAATGCCAGAAAAATCCTGATTGTTTTGTAAAAAATATTTATGTTGATGAATATTTTAAATTTGATTTTTGTGCACCGCATTATCCTCCTGGATTTGATTTAAGAGGAAATTCTGCATTAAACGCGCAATTAACTTGTAATTTTGGAAGTGCATCATGCACTTATTCAAAAGAAAAAACTTTAGGTTCTCAATTATTTGGATGGTGGCCATGGAAAGGTTCTTGGAATCAGCCAAAAGAGGCAAATAAAAATTGTTTGAATCCTGAATTTGCTGAAAAAATGAATGATTTTTGCACAAGCTTAGGAGATTGTGGGGCTTATATAAATTATAATGGAGACTATAATGATGAAGGTTATAAAGTAATAAATTCTCAAAAATTAAGCAATACTTATCTTGCAAATTTAAAGCAATATGTTCTGAAAAATCCTGCTCAAAAAACAGCTGAGCCTGGAAATCTGGAATTCTTAGGAGTTTTAGGAAAACCTGAAAATTTAGGGGAGGTTCCTGAAGAAGGAGAAGAAACAATTTTTGAAAAAATTTTAACAGGAACAACTGGTGCTGTTGGAGTTTCTGCACTTGTTAATACACTTTTAACTGGAAAGAGTGCAGCTATTGTGGTTCCTAATTTGGCTACAAAGGCTGCGTCATTTACTCCATTTTTAAATGGGGCTGCAACATTTTTTGCAGGAGCTTCTGTTGGTTTAACCATTGCTAAACTAATGGGATTTAAAGACCCATGGCCTATTGCAATAATTTCTGTTGCAGGAGGGATACCTGCTATTTTAACAAGTTTAAGTATCGGAGGACTAAGTTTTACTAGTTTAAGTTCTTTTTTATTTAGTTTTTTATGGCCCTTTATTGTTTCTGCTGCAATATCTTATCTTGTTGCACAAATATTTAAATGGATTAAAATAGGGGAAGTTACAACGATTGTTGTTGAATTCAAATGCCTGCCTTGGCAGCCGCCAAATGGAGGAGAAAACTGCGGCAAATGCGGAAAAGATAGAGTCCCATGCACTGATTATAGATGCATGACTCTTGGAAAAACTTGTGAATTAATAAACAAAGGAACTGAAAATGAAGTTTGTGTTAACAATCCTCCTAAAGACATAACAAGCCCAAATATAAAACCTCTTTATGGAATCATAGGCAATGGCTATGAATATTACAATGAAATAGAAGGCAAGGATGGAAGTTTTGAGATTGTTAATTCATTGGATAAAGGATGTATAGACAGTTATACAAACCTAGTTTTTGGAATAAGGACTTTTGATTCAAATGGAAAAGACAAACCTGCAATTTGCAAATTTGGAGCAGATCCTTCTCAGGATTATGAGGACATGGATTTTTTTGGGGGAACAAATTTAAATATCGTCAATCATACTATGATTTTAAATCTTCCAACACCAGAGGCATTTGCAAATCAATATAATTTAACAGAAGAACAAATAAAAGAATTAGGAGAAATTAAATTCTATGTTAAATGCCAGAGTGTAAATGGGCAGAGAAACCTTGCTCCTTATACAGTTAAAACTTGTGTTAAACCTGGGAAGGATTTAACTTCTCCAATAATTACAAAAACAATTCCTGAGAATAATGCATTTGTTAAAAGTGATGCAAATTCGCAATTATTGAGATTTTTTGTAAATGAACCCAGCAGCTGCAAATTCAGCAGAGAGGATAAAAATTATAATCAGATGGAAAACACAGCTGAATGTGCTACGTTATTGGAGTTTGGTTCTATAAATGGATGGGAATGCCGGGCAAATCTGGCGGAATTAACAAAAAATAAAAAATTCTATTTCAAATGCAAAGATATTTCAAAAAATAACAATACAATGGCAGAAAGTTATGTATATGAATTAAGTTCAAGTTCTAATCTTTTAATTGATTCAGCAGAACCTTTAAATAATTCTGTTGTAAATTCAGGTGTCTTGCCTGCTAGTTTGGATTTGAAAATTATAACTTCTGGAGGTGCTGAAGATGGAAAATCTGTTTGTTCTTTCAAAACTTCTGGAAATCCAAGTTTCATAAGATTTTTTAAGACAAATTCAAATGAGCATACTCAAAAACAAGATTTAATTGGGGGAAATTATATTTATAGGTTCATTTGTGAAGATATTGCTGGAAATAAAGCAGAAACCTCAACTTCATTCAAGGTTTATATTGATTATACCGGACCAAAGATAATAAAAGTGTTTTATAAAAATGGATTAAAGATAATAACCGATGAAAAAGCAGAATGCAGGTACAGTTTTAATAAAGAAAAGTCATTTGAAAATTATACTTTAATGTCTGGAACTAATTTAGAACATAGTGCAAATTGGCAGGCAAACACTTATTATGTTCAATGCAGAGATAAATTTAATAATAAAGGGGATAAAATGGAGATAAAAACTTACAATTAAACTTAAATCTAAACATAAATTTATAAATCAGTTTATCGTTATAAGATGGTAAAAATGAGGGAAAAAAATTGGAGTAAAAGAGGGCAACTTTCTATATTTATAATTCTTGCAATAGCAATAATATCTGTTGGGGCATTATTGCTCATGCAAAGAGGAAATCTTCCTATTTCTATAACTCCTGAAACACCAATAAGCCAGATTAAAGGCTGTATTCTTGGAAATGAAAATAATGCAGATTCATTAAAAGGTTTAATTGTGAAATTAGAAAATCAAGGAGGAACTCTTAATCCTCAAAATTATTTTTTATATCAGGATAATAAAATAGAATATTTATGCTATACAAACGAATTTTATAAAAAATGCATTATGCAAAAACCGCTTTTAAAAAATGATATTGAAAAAGAATTAAAAAGCCAGATAGATGGAAAAGTTAATACCTGCTTGGAAAATTTTAAAAATTCCTATAAAAGCAAAGGCTATGAAGTTTCTTATAAAAAGCCAGAAGTTTCAATTGAATTGATTCCTAAAACAATTATTATTTCGCTTAGTAATTTAGATTTAAAAGTCAGCAAAGAAAAAACTGAAACTTATAAAAGTTTAAATGTAGATTTTGAATCTAAATTATATAACTTTGTAATGATTTCAAGTTCCATCATAACTTCTGAAACAAGATTTGGAGACAGTGAGGCAATGATTTACATGATGAATTATCCTACAATGAGGGTTGAAAAGAAAAAGCAAAGTGATGGAACTGCAGTTTATATTTTAACAGATAAAGACACAGATGAAAAGTTTATGTTCTCTGTAAGAAGCTTGGTGATTCCTTTTGGAATTACTGGAAATTAAAACTATGAAAATAATTAATAAAATAAGAGGTGAAAAATAATGGGATGGAGAAATTGGCCTAGTTGGTTGAAGGGAGGAATGATGTTAGTAATAATATTTATAATTCTTGTTTTAATTCAAGGAATTGTTTTTGGAAAGTGGACAAAGGATTTTGCAAGTTATTCTCAATTTATTTCTATAGAATTATTAACCCAATTTCCAGGAGATATTGCTTTAATGTCTATACCAAATTATGTTGAATGCAAATATGAACCTGGAGTATCGATTGACATAAATTCTTGCCCTAATAGAAACTTATTAAATCTATTACCTTATTTATCTACTTTAATTATATATTTTATCTTAGGATCAATTATCGGTTTTGTAATTGGAAAAATTAAAAATAGAGGAGAAAAATAAAATGAGATTGAAATTATTTACTAGAATTTTTGGTATTATATTAGTTTTAATTTCCATTATCCTTTTTATTTATTCTATTGGACCTCTTATAAACTGGTTTTCAAATTATGGTTTTGTAATAGAATTTGAAATGCCTATGGTTTATTTTGCAATAAGTATTTTATTTTTACTTCTTGGATTGATATATACTTTTATTCCAGAAGAAAAGATTAACAAAAAATTAAAAACTTCTGTTATTATAGCCTTGTCAATTATAATAATTAATCTTGGATATTTTATTTCTTTATACCTAATTGATAAATTTACTAATACTGATATGATGGGTTTTACAATTATATACATTGCTTTAATTTTTCCTATGTCTTTGATTGTTTTTATAGTATCAATAATATTAGCTCTTATTCCATTATTAAAAAAAAGAAAGATCAAAAAAGAAAAATGATAAACAAAAAAACACTAACAATTTTTATGTTAAGTATATTAGCAGTTACGCTTATACAGGTTTCAGCTGTTGAAACCTGGCCTGCATATAATTTCTGTTGTGAAAAAACAAAAACAGGAGCATGGTGCCAAAATACCGAAGAAAAAAATTGTGATGTTAATTTTCAAAAAACTCCAACCAGCTGCGAAGCAACTAGTTTTTGCAAGCCAGGATGCTGTATAGATACCCAAGAAGGATTGTGCATGGAAAATACCCCTCAAAAAGTATGTGAAAGTTCAAGTGGAACATGGGTAGATGATGAAGAATGCAATGTTCCTCAATGCAATTTGGGATGCTGTATTTTAGGTGACCAGGCAAGTTTTGTAACTTTGACAAGATGCAAGAAATTATCTTCATTTTATGGATTAACAACAAATTTTAGAAAAGACATAAATTCCGAGGACAGTTGTATTCTTTTAACTCAATTGCAGGATAAGGGGGCTTGTGTTTATGAATCTGAATATAAAAGAACCTGCAAATTCACAACAAGAGACGATTGCTCAAAAATTAAACCTGCTGGAAATGTAACATCACAATCAGTTTTTTATAAGGATTATTTATGTTCTGCAGATGAACTAGCAACTGACTGCGGACCAGCTCAAGAAACAATTTGTTTGGAAGGAAAACAAGAAGTTTATTTTAAAGATACATGCGGAAATCCTGCTAATATTTATGATGCAGGAAAAATAAATGATAAAAACTACTGGGAAAAAATCGTTCCAAAGGAAGAAACTTGCGGATTTGATAATCTTAATGGAAATGCAAATTCAAAAACATGTGGAAACTGCGATTATTTTAGAGGAAGCATCTGTAAAAAAGGCAGTGCAAATTATGGAAATTATGTTTGCGAAGATTTAAAATGCAGAGTTATTATTAATGGGGAAAATAAAATAAAAAAGAATGGGGAGAGCTGGTGTGAATATCAAGGATATACTGGCAAAGGAAAAGATTTAGTTGGAAGCAGGCATTACAGGCATTTATGCGTTAATGGAGAAGAGATAGTTGAGGCTTGCGATGATTACAGAGCAAAATTCTGCTTTGAAGAAAATGTTAAAATAAGCAATGTTGATTTTACAGAATCTGCATGCATTGCAAACAGATGGCAGGATTGCATAAAACAGGATAATGCAGAGGATTGTTTGAATACTGACAAAAGAGAGTGTTATTGGAAAGAAGGTTATTATTTTACAGGAGCTGGAGTAACAGATTCCAGCGAAACTACAACAGCAATTAAAAGCACTTTTAGCGGAGGGGCTCCTGTCACATTTTCAGGAGGCTCAACTGGAACTTTCAGCGGAGGAACAACAGGAAAAATAATAACAGGTTTTGCAAGTGCAGATGTGGCTGTTCCGACTATATTAAAAGCAACAAAAAAAGAACAGGGAATATGCCTGCCTTCAGTTACTCCTGGATTAAAATTCTGGAATACTGGTGATGCTTCATCTATTTGCAATATTGGAAGCAATACTTGTACAGTTACTTTTGAAAAAAGTTTGATTGAAAGAGGGCAAGGAACGCCTAGAGATAATAAAAACTGTTTAGATCCCAATGGTGAATGGGCAATAGCTATGAATGACATCTGCACAAGTTTGGGGGATTGCGGGGCTTATTTTAATGTTGCTGGAAAGTATACAAATAAAGGTGCTGAATTCAAAATTTCAGGAGAAAAGAAAACTCTTGGACAAGGAATGTTAAATGCTGTGAAAAAGAAAGCTGGATATTAAATGAAACAAAACTTTTAAAAAAAGTTTTATCAAAAACTAAAAATGAAAAATAATCAAATTGGAAGGGGAAGTGCAGAGAATTTTGAGATTAAATCAGAAACTAAAACAAACAATAGAGGCCGTAGCTTATCAAAATTAGATATTAATGAAAAATGTAAATCAAAAAATATTTTTAAAACATATTTCTTAATTATAAATTTAGTTTTAGCTATTGCTGCGTTTAGTTATTTGATTGGCGCAGAAGAATCTTTCTCTCCTTTACCTATAAATGCAAAGGGAAATCCATTCATTCCTAAAGAAGGTGATATTTTGGTAACAGATCCTACGACAGGAGTTCCAACACTTGCTCCTGAATCTGCGTCTCTTGCAAAAACTCCTCTTGGAGAAGTTAAAGCAATGTTTACAAATGTGGCTTTTAAAACTTTAGTCTGGGTGGCTGTTGGAGCTGGAGTTGGTGCATTAATTGGAATTTTAGCAGGAGGAAAAAATGGGGGGAGCTGGGGGGCATTATCTGGAGCAGCAGGAGCTGGAAGTGGCTATCTACTTACTTCTCTTTTAATACAAAATCAAATGAATGCTGGAACTGCTTTTTGGTGGGGGACAGGATTTGGACTAAGCGTAGGATTAGCAATTTTTCTTTTAACTTATAAAAAAGAATCAAAAAAAATTGTTGAATTCAACTGCAGACCTTTTGAAGCTCCAATTGGAGGCAATGATTGCGAACTATGCAATAGTTTTAAAGAATGCTCAGAATACACCTGCAAAAGCTTGGGGCAGGCTTGTGATATTGTCAATGCAGGAACAAAAGAGCAAAAATGCATTTGGAAAAATCCTAGAGATGTTAATTCTCCAATAATTTTTATGACAAATGTAAGCAAAGGATTAAAATATTTTCCTGATAAAAATCTTCGTCCGGATAAAACTGGTGTTGAAATAAGCAAGTTAGATGGAAGCTGTATTAAAGCCTTTACACCTCTTGAATTTTCAATATCAACAAAAGACAGTCTAACAAGTATTGGAGAACCAAGCCAGTGTAAAATTGATTATAATTTAACAACTAAGTTTGAAGAAATGTCTTATTATATGGGTGGAAGCAATTTATTTTTGTATAATCATACTGAAAAGTTAGCACTTCCAGGGCCTGATAATATAAATAAAATAGCTCCAGAATTAAAGAACGATGGAACTTATACTCTTTATATTAGATGTCAGGATGCAAATGGAAATTTTAATGTAGATCCTTATTCAGTCAGATTCTGTGTTGAAAAAGGTCCTGATACAACACCCCCTATTATAGAAAATACAAGCATACTTAATGGATATCCAATACAGTTCAATAAATCAAGTTTGATAACAGAAGTTTATCTCAATGAACCTGCTGAATGCAAATTGTCAAAAACAGACACTGATTATAAGAATATGGAAAACAGTATGAATTGTGATATGAATTTATGGGAGATGAACATTAATAATTTTTACACTTGCAGGGCAAATTTAACTGGAATTGAATCTAGAAAAGAAAATATATTTTATTTCAGGTGCAAAGATAAACCTGACTTTGAAGAAAAAGACAGGAATGTTAATACTGATAGTTATAAATATGTTGTAATAGGAACTCAGCCATTGAATATAATTGAATCAAGCCCAAAAGACACAATAAAGGGGGCAACAGATGTTGTGCCTGTCATTTTAACAATAAAAACCGATAATGGTTATAAAAACGGAGAGGCAAAATGCTATTATAAAACAAGTAATATGACAAGCTATATACAGTTTTTGGAAACAGGAACCAATGAGCATAATCAAAGGCAGGATTTAACCACAGGAAGCTATATTTATTCTTTCAAGTGCGTTGATTTAGGAGGAAATACAGCTTATAATTCAACAAGCTTTATAGTTGAAACTGACAAATCAGGGCCTGTTGTTACAAATGTTTACAAAGAAATAGGACAATTAAAGCTAAAAACTAATGAAGAAGCTGAATGCAGTTATTCTAACAGAGATTGTAACTTTGAAATAGCTGATGGAGTAAAGATGACAACAACAAATTTTAATATACATACTGCTGAATGGAAAATAAATATAAATTATTATATCAGATGCAAAGATAAATATAATAATCAGCCAAATCCCAACACCTGCTCTATAATTGTAAATCCCTCGGTTTTTGCAGAAGGGGTAACGAGTTCTGGATAGTTCTGTTCAACGATTATCTACTATGAATATTAGTTATTAATTTTTTAAAGGTAAGTTATGGCTTCGGAGATTTGTTTTGTGTGTAGTAGCTTGAATTCGCCAGTTGCGAATTCAACAGTAGGTAGTCGGTCGTAAGTCGTTTGTAGTTAATATTTAATACCTTAGTTTGACATTTGTCAAACTAAATTCGTCTATAAACTAATTTGACAGTTGCACAATTTTTCATTAAAACTCTAGGTATCTGTTTGTTTTTTAG
>JAGVWU010000028.1 GCA_018304145.1 Candidatus Pacearchaeota archaeon
AAAACAAACAGATACCTAGAGTTTTAATGAAAAATTGTGCAACTGTCAAATTAGTTTATAGACGAATTTAGTTTGACAAATGTCAAACTAAGGTTATACATTATTAATTAATCTTTAAATAACAAACTAAGAATTATTTCCTTTCAATCATAGGCTCTGTATCTTTCTTAGAAACATCTTTTGTGGACTTTGTTAAATAACTTACGCTTTTGTCTTCCTTGGGTTTTTTGTCTGTTAAAGGTCCTGTAACTTCAACCATTAATCCAGGAAGTCCAGTCCCAACAGGAGCTGGTTGGTTAAGGATTATATTTTCAATAACAGAATCTAACTCATCCTTATTCTCTTTTAAGGTTGCATTTACAAAATGCTTGACAGGAGTTTCAAAACTTGCTCTTGCTAATATAGAAGATTTCTGTGATATGATTCCCATTCTTGTTATTCCCTTGACAGCACCTTCAGAAGTCATTGAATCTGCAATTAATTTTGAGTGTCTTTCATTAATATCCAATCCCTGGGAATTTGTAACTTTTTCAATTTCTCTTATTATTGCTGCTCTTGCAACTTCAATACCTAAAATATCACATACTTCATGCAAGTCATTGCTGATTGTTCTTGTCTTATCAACTCCCTTGAAATTCATAATCTCTTTCAGATTCGTTCCTGCTGTTAAAATAACATAACCTTCTTCTCTTTTGACAACAAGTATTTGTTCAATTCCTTTTATTCCTGAAATTTGTGTTTCTTTGACTTTTTCCTTAAGCTTGTAAATCTCTTTGAAATTCAGGTCTTTTGTATTTATTATTATTGAATTTCCAGAGGCCCTGCAGTTAGACCCTATTTTTCCGCTTTCATTCAATTTCTTGACAATTGTTTCTATTGAAGAATGAACTCTTTTAACTGCATCGTTATCAACAATAGCTTCTATTCTTTTGTCTGAAAAATTAATTTTTATTTCTTTTATAATATCTTTTAATTTAATTTCCTGTATTTTTTCAGCTATGATTTTTGCATCTTTTTCATTGTTATATTCTTTTTCCAAATAAATTTCCATTGTAGGCGTTGAAGGAGTTCTTCTTGCGTCAAATATTTCTATTAATCTGGGAAGTCCAAGAGTAACCTGCATTTCAGCAACTCCTGCAAAGTGGAATGTTGACAACGCCATTTGTGTTGAAGGCTCTCCAAAAGATTGTGCTGTAACAATTCCTATTGCTTCTCCAGGAGAAATATTTTTTCCCTTATGCAATTCTGAAACATCTTTTCCATCCTCTCCATATTTGAATTGTATAATATTCTCAGAGCCATCTCTGATTGTATTATCATATTCAACTTTAATGTCCTGCAGTGCATTAGCCAGTCTTCTGTAAAGATATCCGGACTTTGGAGTTCTTAATGCAGTATCCATCAGAGCATCTCTTCCTGTTATGGCTCCAAAAAAGAATTCATAAGGTTCTAATCCCTTTAAGAATGAATTATAAATAAATCCTCTTGACTTAGGAGACAAATCACCTTCTTTGAAAAAAGAAAGTGTTCTGTTTGTGAATCCAATCCCAATTCTTTTAGCCCATAATGCCTGTTGTCCGACACAACATGCCATCTGAGTTATGTTAAGAACATTTCCACCAGCCCCAGAATCTATCATTATGCTTATTGGGCTGTTTTTAGGAACTTCTTTTCCAACTATTTTTCCAATTTTTGTTCTTATTCCATTTAAAGTCTGCAAGATTTTAATTTCTCTTGTCTCTTCTGAAGTTTTTCCAGGAATAATTTCAAGTTTTCCGGTCTTGTAGTTGTCTAAAATTCTGTCTGTTTCTTTTTCTGCTTCTGCAACTATTTCTGCAGTAGAATTTTTAACTTTTTCATTTACATTCAAATCATCAACAGATATTGTAAATCCATAGTTTGACAGGAATTGCACACCCATTGTAAATGCATCTTCCAAAACTTTTATAGTTTTTATTCTTCCAACTTCTTTATCAAGATGCTTCAAAAGATTTCCGCTTTCAACTGCAAATATATTTTCATCTACAACTCCTTCTTCTATTTCTCCATTTTTAATAACAAAATTTTCCCCTGTTTTTGTCTTGCTCTTATAATCAATATCCGGAATTATTTTTGAGATTATTTCTTTTCCATTTATGATATTCTTGGAAATTTTGGAGTTTATTCTTGACTGATATAACAATTGAAAGGCATCAGCTTTTGAAATGTTTGAATTGCTTAAAATGAAATTTCCAGTAACAGCATCAGCAGTGCATCCTAACAAATTGCTGTTGTCTTTGCAGGACATTAAATTTCTGTTGACATCCATTAATATTTTAGCTTCTGCCCTTGCTTCTTCTGTCTGTGGAACATGGATATTCATTTCATCTCCATCAAAGTCAGCATTGTAAGGAGGAGCAGTAGCAGGATGAATTCTGAAGGTTTTGTATGGAAGAACTTTTACAAAATGAGCCATTATACTTGCTTTATGCAGGCTTGGATGTCTGTTGAATAAAACAACATCTCCATCAATCAATTGCCTTTCAACAACATAACCTGGAGTTAATTCATCAAGTATTTCTTGTTTTAAATCTGAAGTTATTTTCTTTCTTCTTCCATCAGGTCTTATTATGTAATTTGCAGTGGGATATTTTTCACTTAATATTATTTTCTTTAGCTTCTCTATATTTGAAGAATTTACTTTTTCATTGACAGTTAAAATTTCCGCAATTTCAAAAGGTATTCCAACTTCGTTTAATTTTAATGCAGGATCAGGAGAAATAACTGTTCTTGATGAAAAATTGACTCTTTTTCCTGCAAGATTATGCCTGATTCTTCCTTCTTTTCCTTTTATTCTTTCTGTTATTGTTTTTAGCGGCTGTCCGCTTCTGTGTCTTGCAGGAGGAATTTTTGTTATTGAATTATCAAAAAATGTTGTAACATGATACTGCAGCAAATCCCATAAATCTTCGATAATTACTTCAGGAGCTCCTGCATTTAGGTTCTCCCATAATCTTTGATTTGCTCTTATTATATCAGAAAGTTTGTGAGTCAAATCATCCTCGCTTCTTTCTCCTGATTCTAAAGTAATAGAAGGTCTAACTGTTACAGGAGGAACCAACAGCAAAGTTAATACTAACCATTCAGGCCTGAATATTTTTGGATTTATTCCAGCAAGTTTTGCCTCATCATCTGGAATTCTTACAAGCTTTTCTCTTATTTCTCCTGGAAACAATCTTCTTTTTCCTATCCTGAATGTAGATGGCTTTTCTAATTTTATTTTTTCCTGTTCAGCATGGCAATAAGGGCATACCTTTGCATCTTTTGCCCTTTTTATCCTGTCTTTCACAGCTTTGTATTTTATCATATCTTTTTCTTTAATCATAAACCTATGGCATTCAGAGCAAAAACATCTTAAAAATAATTCAGCAACAGGAATATATTTTATATGAAGAATTGGTCTTGCTAATTCAATGCTTCCTGGATGCCCTAAACATTCTTTTAATCTTCCTCCGCAAGTTCTGCATCTTACTCCAGGATCAATTGCACCTAATCTTAAATCCATTAATCCTCCATCAACAGGATATCCATCAACATCATAAAGTTCAGGGGTTATTATTTTTGCTTTTGATATTTTTTTAATCTCGTCAGGAGACAGCAATGTGAATTGCAGACTTTCAACTTGTTTACGAATAGGTTTTGTCATGTTAAGTATATAGATTATCATCCATTAGAGTCATACTCTAAGTTTATAGGAAGTCGAGGATATAAAGAAGGAAGAGGAAATGGCAAAGGAATAACTAATCCATCCCAATATTTAAGATTGTTAATTCTCTCATCATTACCCATCAACCAACCAAATTTCACAGTTGATATTCTTTCATCTTTAACATCTGTTTTTTCCATTATATATTATTTTCTCCTTAAATTTAATTTTATTCATCTTATCTTTGTCCTCCATGAATATCATATTGTCCAAGAGATTGAGATTCAAATCTATGTTCTCCAACAGCTCTGATTGCAGACAAATTATCAACACCAAATTCTTCATTTATCTTAGGTTTATCTACCTCTAAATCTATTCCTTGATAAACTCTTGCTAAAAAATCATTAATCCATTCATCTAACATTTTACATTTGTCCTCCAATTTGATAAGTATTTATTTATTTCATCTAATAATTTATCTATTTCTGAAGTTACCATTTTACTCATACTTATTCTTCAAGTTAAATTTAGTTCTAATATGAAGTGACTGGATTTCATCAACTAATAATTTGAATGCGTATGAAACTTCAACTGGCTCAATCTCCTGAGAACTGCACATTGAGCAAATTAATTTATTTCTCAAAGTGTCTTCAATTGCAACTGAACCGCATTTTTGGCATATATGCAAAATAACTTTGTCTGAATCATACCTTTCTTTTAATAATAAAGAAGCTCCATGAGCAACCAATGCCTGCTGCTCCATTTCTCCTAATCTCAATGCTCCGCCTTTTGCCCTTCCTTCAATTGGCTGTCTTGTCAATAATGTAACTTTTCCAGAGGCTCTTGCATGCAATTTATTAGCAACCATATATTTTAATTTCAGATAATACATATCTCCAATGTAAATCTTCAAACTCATCATTCTTCCAGTTATTCCATTATAAACAGTTTCTTTTCCATCTTCTCTGAATCCCAATTCTTTTAATTGTTCTTCCAAATCCTCAATTTTTTGTCCAGAGAATCCAGTTCCATCCATTATCTTTCCGCTTAAACATCCTACTTTTCCTGCCAATAATTCTATTAAATAACCAACAGTCATTCTTCCAGGAATTGAATGAGGATTGAAAATTATATCAGGCCTTATTCCTCTTGATGTAAAAGGAATATCATTTTCAGGAACAATTGCTCCAATAATTCCTTTTTGCCCATGAGAAGTTGCAAATTTGTCTCCTAATTCTGGTTTTCTTAAATCTCTTGTCTTGACTCTTACAACTTTATTCCCTTGCTCATCTTCTGTAATAAAAATAGATTCTACTATTCCATCTTCTTCTTGTCTTATTACAGAGCTTGATTCATTTTTGGCTTTGATAGAAATTTCTCTAACCTCTGAAAGGAATTTTGGAGGAGAAATTTTTCCAATAACAACCTCTCCGGATTTCATGGCTGCTTCTGGGAAAACAATTCCATCATCTTCAAGATATCTGTAACTTTCTTCTGTTCTATATCCAGAAACATCTTTTTCAGGAATACAGATTTCATCTTTTAATCCTCCAGCATAATTAAGCTCTACTGAAGTATAAGGTCTGTAATATGTGCTTCTTCCAAGTCCTCTATCAACGCTTCCTTTATTTAAAATTAAAGCATCTTCAATATTATAACCTTCATGCGTCATTACAGCAACAATAACATTTTGTCCCGCTGGATGAACATTTAAGGTATCATAAACAAAACTTCTTACGATTGGTTTTTGAGGATAGTGCAAAATATTAACATCTGTGTCAATCCTGCAAAGAAAATTTGCAGCATATAATCCTAATCCCTGTTTCTGTGTTTTTGAACCTCTGTTTAATCTTGAACTCTGGTCATAATTTGCATAAGGAACTAAAGAAGTAACAACTCCTAACAAATCTATTTTATCAATTTCTAAATGAGTATGCTCATCAGTTATACTTTTTTCTTCCAAAGCAACAAGAGCATTTTCTTCTTCAGCAGTATCTAAATATTCAATAACTCCGTTCTTAAGCAAATCATTCCATTTTATGCTTCCACTTCTAATTGCAGGTATATGATCTGCTTTCAATTTTGATTTTCCATTTTCAACAACAATCAAAGGCCTCATAATTCTTCCAACTTCTGTAGACAAAATAACATTATCCAAAGATTTATTGTATCTTATGCTTAATTCAATTGGAAGCTCCCCTTTTCTTTTTTTTTCTTTCAAATCACGTACTAATACTTCACAGTTGTCAGTATTTCCTATAAATCTTCCATTAAAGAAAATATCCCTTCCATTTTCTTCAATTTCTTTTTTCATTCCAAATCCTAATAAAACTTTTATTAATTTATCATCATCAATGTCTGCTCTTGTTGAAATTTTTGCCAAAATTGCAAGGTTTTTTCTTAATCCTATCTCAGTTCCTTCAGGAGTCTCAACAGGGCAGAATCTTCCATAGTGAGTTGGATGAAGGGTTCTTGCAAGGAAGTTTTCCTGTTCCCCAGGAAGCATGGATGAAACTCTTTGTAATTGGGAAAGAATAGCAAGATAATTTGTTTTATCCATGTTTTGCGTGACCCCTGTTCTTTCTCCAATCCAGTTACCAGTTGCAATTGCACTTTCTACTCTATGAGTGAATAATGTTGATTTTGCAATAGTTTTTATTGAATAAAATTTTTTTCTTTTTTGTATTTTTTGCAAAGAATGAACTATATCTCTTAAAAATATATTCATGTTTATCCTGAACAAGTCAGCTAACAAATCTCCTGACATTCTTACTCTTTTGTTTGCGTAATGGTCTTTGTCTGTCAAATTTCCAGGATTTTCTTTTGCAACAAAAAATTGCTTGATGAATTTACAGAGGGTTATTGCTTTTTCAATTCTATGCTCTTTTTTTAATCCAATATGAGGCAAAAAATAGGAGTCCAATCTTTGTTTTATTCTATCAAGAATCTCTTTTTTTGTCCCTTGAAGAGAAGTGTGTTCTGCAATTGCTATCATTGCATCTTCTTCATTTTTTATTGTTGTATACTCATATAAATTAACTATAAGGCTGTCATTTTCTTTTCCAATATATTTTGCAATATCACTTTCTTTGGTTAATCCAAGTGCTTTTAATATTATTATGATTGGAATATTTTTAAATCTTGAAAAACTGACTTCAACAATTCCTTCATTAGTGTCTGTTATTGAAATAGGAATTCTATAACTTCCTCTTTTTGAGAATAATCTGAGCATTAGCTTGCCTCTTGATTTTTCAATGAATGGCTGATTTTCAGCTAAATCCTCTGTCATTACTATTATTCTTTCATTTCCATTTATTATAAAATATCCGCCAGGTTCTAAAGGATCTATATATTCTTTTATCAATTCTTCTTTGCTCATATTTGACAGATTGCAAACCTCGCTTTTTACAATAACAGGTATCTGCCCGATTTCAACTTCCTGGCTTTCTATTTGTCCGCCTTGTTTTATAGTTATTTCGACATTTAAAGGAGCAGAATATGTCAATCCCCTTATTCTTGCTTCTGTAGGAGTTATTAAATGAGAACTTCCATCTGCTTCAACAATCTGAGGCCTTCCAATTTTTATTTTTCCGAGCTTGATTTCAATATCTTCTTCAGGAGAAAGCCCTTCA
The DNA here is from genome assembly GCA_018304145.1 of Candidatus Pacearchaeota archaeon. GTDB lineage: Archaea > Nanobdellota > Nanobdellia > Pacearchaeales > GW2011-AR1 > ARS1285. The sequence goes on from JAGVWU010000028.1 coordinate 7,318, forward strand.
TTTAATTCTTCAATTATTTCCTGCATTCTAAAACTTATGAAATTATTAAAAGAAGTAATATTGGATTCAACTAAGCTATGCTCCTCCAAGTATTTTCTAACTAGCAGGTGTTCTTCTTTCTGTTGATGTTTTTCGATTTGCATATTATTTTTTGGTTTTAGGAACTTTACAGTTTATAATAGCATTATTTTTATTATTTCAAATTAAACTAGACTGAAACAACTCTAAAATAAAAACTCTTTTTTCCCTCGGAAGTTCTTTCAATTTTTATAACATCTGATATTTCACATCCTTCTGGCAAAGCAGGATCAGTTATTTTAATTTTTGGCAATTGTGATAAAGAAATATTATATTCAAAAAGTAATTTTTCAATTTCTTCTGCTTTTAATTTTATGTGCTTGGGTTGTAATAGATGCATTTTAATGCTCCGGTAAGGTTGGATAATTCTAATTGGGATATTTACCTTTATAACTAGATAATTATAATTAAACCTTAATCTTGATTTATAAACCTTTCGTTTTTCCCCTTAATTTAATTTATAAATCTTTTGGTTTTTTAAAGAAAAAACTGCATAGAAACCGAATATCTCAAGTCTGAATGGATTGACATAACCTCTTTTTAACAACAATAATACATTAATATGTTTTTAATTCTAATCATGTTTTTAATGATTATTTCTTTTGTTAAATGATGTCTCTTGAAGATTTAAACAATAATTTTAATAATAATGATTTTTCTGAAAATGGAATTCCAGTAGAATTTTTACCAGAAGAATATAAATATACTATTCTTGGATTTGATTATCTAAAAAATACAGGATTTTTTATAGCTGGTCAAGATTATGAATCTAAAGAAGAAGCAAGAGGGGTTATGAATGCAAAAGTCAAAAGTAGTAGAGAAATTAACGAAAGAGTAGAATATCATATTATTAATCACAGAGGAATTTCAATTGAAAGCAAAAAATCTTATGATGAATAATAAGGATTTAGTTCTTCAAAAATCCCTTTAACATCTTCAAAGATTTTATCAGGGGTTCTGTTGCCATAAATAACAGCTATTCTTTCATAAGAAAGAATTTGCGACAATTTCAAGTAATTCTGTCTAACTTTTTCTAAAAATTTTCTGCTTGCTTCAAATTTATGTTCAGTTCTTCCTTTGTCCAGACCCATTCTTTCAAAAACAATTTTTAAAGGAACATCAAAAATATAAGTTAAATCAGGTACAGGCAAGTTATCATGCATTGTAAGCAATTCAAGCATATCCAAACCTTGCGCAGATTGATATGCAACTGTGGATAATTTATACCTGTCAGAAACAACATAACATCCTCTTTCTAAACTTGGAATAATCAATTCTCTTGCGTGTTTTTTTCTGTCATCTACAAATAATTTTGTAAGCAAGTCTGCTTTTGCAAGAGGGTTTTTATCCTGCGTTAAGATAGCTCTAATTGTTGCGTTTTCATACGGCTCTCTTGTCAGGACAACATGGTTATATTTATTTCTATTAAATAAATAATCAGCAAATCCCTTAATCTGCGTTGTTTTCCCGCATCCATCAATGCCCTCAAAAACAATAAACCTTCCTCTTTTTTCAGCCATAATTTTCTTTAAACTAAATTTATTTTTAATCATTTTGTCAAAACCACATATCTTTGACATATGAAAATCTTAGGATTTATAGCAAAGCCCACAAGGCTTTTTTTCAGGACATTTGCCGTAAATTTTTCCCTGAGGAACAGAATATTTTCCAATTTCAGGTGAAACTCGCTTAATATGACTTGCCATATCTCTCGCAACACTTCTTATTTCCCATTGAGCCTCTGTACATGTTCTTTTTCCAATTGAATGAACAGCATTCCATCCATTTATATGAATTAAATCATAGACTTTTAACGAATGAGGAATAATTCCAAGATATTCGGGATTATTGTTAAACGAATTTGCAATTTTTAATGTCCTTTCATTTAATTCTTTATAAGCCTCTTCAAATTTAGTTCCTTGAATACTGGGGGGGATTACACAATATCCTCTTTTTAATGCATCCCTTATAGTTTGTATGCTTTGATCCCAAGTTCTTTGCCTTGTTGCCTGATGAAAAGATGCAATTGACATTAAAGCTAAAAAACTAAAATGATAATGCTTCATATTTGCTAATTCTGCTTCATCTCTTTCCATAACCGCCCTATATACAGAATTATCAGTCATATCAATTCCAGCATGATATAATAAAGTTACTCTTTCAGGAGGAATACCTCCAATAAAATTCTGATTTATTAAATTTTCAATTGTTCTGTTATATTCAGCAAATAACTGTGAAGAAGGCATCCATGCTAAAACTTCATAATTTGCTCCTCTATTTTTCATTAGTCTTGGAGCAACTTCACTTGCTTGTTTAACCATTTGTTCAACAGTGTCTTTTACTTCTTCAGGAACTCCTTTCTGCATTGCCATTGAATGCAAATGCATTAATTCTCTTGCATCAATTTTTGTTTGAATAGCTGTTTTTGTATATAAAGGAAGAATAAATCTAGCATCTTCAGCAGGAATTCCAGAACTTTGCATTTTTTCATATAGTCCAAATTGTTGATTCATAATTTCTTCTGCAGAAGTTTCTTCTAAAATTTTTGGCAAATGAAAACCTCTTTGAGCAGTTGCTCTTCTTAATGATTGCTGTAAGTGAGAAGCATACTGAGGAGCACATAAAAACAAAGTAGATGCTCTTGTTAAATTATCAATTGAAAATAAAAACTCACTTTGGTCTAAAACAGCTCCATGGCCTTTTCCAGAAGTCTCTGCAAATATTTTCTCTTTTCTTACTTCATATTCTCCAAAGGGTCTTGCAATTTCATCTTTATGTATATCTCTGGAACTTTTTTCATCAAAACATCCTCTTGCACCGCAGGATGCAGTGTCTTCAGGATCCCAATTTTCTTTAGCATTTTCAAGGCATGCTACTAACTCAACTTTTTTTCTAAAATTATCGCCCATCATATAAAAATAATTTTTTATTTTAAAAATAAAACTGCATTTTATAATATATTTTAGAGTATATAATTGCTTATTTTCAAGATAACTTATATGTATTTTTTAGTCAGTTCTTTATCATACTCCTTTTTGACTAATAAATCAATAGCCCAATGAATATGTTGAAGTGTTCTTGGAACTTTTTTGCTTTTAGTATTCTTATCAATATAAACAACTCTTATATCTAAATCAGGATTAACTCCTCTTTCTCCTTGTATAACTCCAATAGTTATATCTTTGTCTATTTGAAATTCCTTAAAGGATTTAAGTTCTTTTCCTTTAAATTCCATTAAAAACCAAAGAAATCAAGCTTTTTAAAAGTCCCTCTTATGTTACAATACAACTAACAACCGACAACTTACTACTTACCGTATTTAAAATGGGGACGAGGGGATTTGAACCCCTGACACCTTGCTTAAAAGGCAAGTACTCTAACCAGGCTGAGCTACGCCCCCTTTCGATTCATTAACCAAAGTTAATGAACCTACTTTTTTACTAATTACAACTGGCAGTGTAAATAGCAATAGAAATAAGAAAAGAATTCGGTTTAAAAAACTTTGCAAATATTTTTCAATTTTCAGTAATCAAACATCCTTTGATTTTTTCCTCAATAATTTCTATTGATTGGGCACCAATTATTTTTGCGATTTCTTTTCCATTCCTGAATATGATTAAGCAGGGTATTGTTGAAACATTATGTTTCTCTACAACCTCTTGGTTATCATCAATATTCATCTTAACAAATCTGACATCTTTCATCTTTTCAGCCAAATCTTCAATTACTGGAAAAAACATAAGGCACGGCATATGCCATTCTGCAAAAAAATTGACAGCAATTAATTTATCAGAATTATTTATAACTTCATAGAATTCTTCTGCACTAATTTCCATTTCTGAATAGTTCTCTGCCATTTTAAGATATACCCTCTTATTTTTGGAAGATTTTCTTCCGAAAAGCCTAAAAAATTTCCTAAATTTTTTTTGATTATTTTCGGCATGAAATCTATAAAAAAACATCATTAATAAAGCTTTCTAAATAACAGTATTTATCATAACAAACTTTATTAATATCCATATTTAAATATTAAAAATGGACAAATTTGAAAAAGAGATAATGGTTGTGCACGTAAATAAATTATTCAACAATGATTATTTCCATGGCTTTCTTCATCATTCTGAAAAAGATATTCATTCAATAATTTTGAATAATTTTGAATGGATGAAACGAGGATTAGCTGAAAAAAATCCTGATTATAAACAGCCAATTGCCTATTGCATAATTATTAATCAGGAACTAAAAAAAATTTTTGTTTATCAGCGTTCAACTAATGCAGGAGAAGAAAGATTGCATAACCTTTTTACAATAGGCATTGGAGGGCATATAGATACTCCTGATTTTAACCAAGATAAAAATGAAACTAAAAATCCAATTCATAAAAGCATGTTAAGGGAAATTAATGAAGAGATTAATATTCCAGAACAAAGCACAATAGACCCTGTTGTTTTAGGTTATATTAATGATGATTCCAATGATGTTGGGAAAGTTCATCTTGGAATTTTATATTTAATAAAAACTAATGCAGAGGAAGTTTATCCAAAGGATTCAGAAATAGAACAAGGAAAATTTGTTCATTTTCATGAATTGGAAGACATTTTTTCCAAAAATGAATTTGAAACATGGTCGAAGATTGCCTTTGAGCCATTGAAAAGATTTTTTGAAGATTTATAATAAGAACTTGCTAGGTAATACGCTGTGTAAATAAATGTATCCTAAAGGCATACTTTCTTCTGAATTATTAATTTCTTTCATAATATAGAAAAAATTCAATTCCTTACAATAAAATTCTTTAAAATTCAAAATAAAAAATAAAAAAACATTAATAATTATCTTTTACTTCTATTTTTCCATGCATGCTAGGATGCAGCTGACAGTGATATTTAAAGTCCCCTTCATTATTAAATACATGACTGTAACTTCCTCCATTGGATATAATCCCTGAATTTAATTCAGTTCCATTGTCTGAAGTAACAGTATGTGAGGCAGAATCCATGTTAATCCATATAACTTTATCACCTTCTGCAATCCTCAATTCATCTGGAATAAATGAGAAATTTCTTATCTCTATATTATGGGTTCTTGTCGTGTCAACTATTTTATTAAACCTAAAAGAGAAAAGTCTATTTTTTATTATTTGCCCCCTTATCTTCCCATTAGGATATTTTGTAGAATGTATATTAACATACATTTTTCCATTAAGAATATCAGATTCCAGAGATTCCGGATAATTCCAGACACCTGATTTAAATTCTTGAGTAGCTGGTAAAGTAAATAAAACAGGTGCATTTACTCTTCTGGATGCAGGCCCATGAATATGTGCTCCAGTTTCATCTCCTTCAAGACCAAAATATACTATATTAAATAATAACCTATTTGACTGGGTGTCAATTAAAAACTCAGCTCTTCCAGAGGATTTTGATTTTGTTCCTGGAACTTCACTAGACTCTTTTAGTGTTGCAGATGACCTGATAACCTTGAAAATTGACATTGTAGGTCTATTATCAGAGATATAACCTCCAAGATTATCATAATCGTCATTCATTTCATTGATTTCATTCATTTCAGCTAGCACAAAACCAACAATGCTTACCAGTAAAATAACAGTTATTAAACTTATTAAATAAATTTTTTTTAATTTTTCCATATCTCATTAATTTTATCATACCTCCTTTCATTAATTTAGATATTTCTTAAAGTTTTATCCAACAAAACTTATGGTTCTTATGTCTCTTCTATTTCCTATTACTATTAGTGACTCATTTTCTATACTCTATTTCAGTTTTAATCTCTCTATTTTTATCACAAAAACTATCTTCAACAAATCTGCTATTTGAATATTCATTTGAAATAATAACCCTGTAACATTTCTTTTGTTATAATCTATTGATATAACATTATATTTTCCATTAATCCACTAAAAAAACAAATTATAAATAAATACTTGAATTCGCCAGTTGCGAATTCAACAGTAGGTAGTCGGTCGTAAGTCGTTTGTAGTTAATATTTAATACTCTATTTCTTAGCGAATTTTAATTA
>JAGVWU010000029.1 GCA_018304145.1 Candidatus Pacearchaeota archaeon
AGTTCTCTAAGCGCGAAATTGGGCTTTTGGGGTTCCATAACCCCAATTGTACCCTTTTTAATATTTCAGCTTATCCTAAATCGGGAGAAGAAGCAAAATTATTAATAATTTTGTTATTAAGCTAAAAAATTATTAAATCAAAAAATTAACAAACAAGTTTTATAAACCCTGATTTCGATAATTTAAAATGGATTTTACACAAATCTTAAAAAACCTTCCAGAGGTAAAAGGGCCTGTTGAAAAGAAACTTAGTTTTAATATCAAATTAAAATGGACTTTGATTGTCCTTATTGGATTTTTTGTTTTGGCAAACATTTCTCTTTTTGGTTTAGCAAGCAATGCTCTTGAAAGATTTGAATATTTGGCTATTATCATGGGAACTGATTTTGGCTCTATAATTTCTTTAGGAATAGGTCCTATTGTCATGGCTTCTATTATACTTCAATTATTGGTCGGAAGCAAGATTTTGGACATAGATGTTAAATCAGAAGAAGGAAAAAAATTCTTCCAGGGACTGCAAAAATTATTAGTATTCTTTTTTATAATTTTTGAAGCAATGGTTTATGTTCTGATGAAAGGACTAGAAGCAATGCCTGGTTACACTTTCATCGTCATATTTCAATTAGTTTTAGGTGGCTTGGTAATTTTATTCATGGATGAAGTTTGCCATAAATGGGGATTTGGCTCAGGGGTTAGCTTGTTTATAGCTGCAGGAGTTGGCTGGAGGCTGATTGTTGCTGCATTCGGATTTTTAGGCCCTCAAGGCACTTTCCAGTCTTCTGGAAAAGTAATTTCTTTTGTTGTAAGTTTAATGAATGGAGATTCCCAAGGTGCTTTGCTCGCCATGGCAGCTATACTTACAACTGTTATATTATTCCTGATTATAGTATGGGCTCAGTCGTTAAAAATTGAAATTCCATTAAGCTATGATAGAATAAGGGGATATACCATGAAATGGCCTCTTCAATTTTTTTATGTTAGCAATATTCCGGTTATTTTAACAGCTGCATTGATTGCAAATTTTCAATTATTTGGGGGATTATTGCAAAATTTGGTTGGACATCCAACATTTTTAGGAAATATTGTTAATGGACAGCCTGTTTCTGGATTTTTATACTGGGTTCATTCAACAGATATTGTCGGGACAATAATACAAGGAAGCTGGCAATGGAAATTAATCCTGCAGACTTTGGGACATGTTGTTTTTTATATGGTTTTTTCAGCTATTTTTTCAATATTCTGGGTAAAAACTTCTGGAATGGATGCTTCTAATCAAGCTCAAAATATTTTAGGTTCAGGATTGCAGATTCCAGGATTTAGAAAAGATAAAAGAATTTTAGAATCAATATTATCAAGATATGTAATGCCTTTGACTGTCATGGGAGGATTAGCGATTGGATTACTGGCTGCTTTAGCAGACATTTTAGGGGCATTAGTTGCAGGAACAACTTTACTATTAGGAATAATGATTATATTCCAGTTCTATCAGAATATTGCACAGCAGCATGCAATGGATATGAACCCAGCAATGAAAAAAATGATGGGAGTTTAGAGTTGTTTGTTTACACTGAATACGCATTTCTTATAGAAAATTTTATAGGTAATCGTTATATTAATTATCCATGAAAAAGACAAAATCAGAAAAAACCAATCTAAGATAAATTTTTGGAAAACTTAAATTTAAAAAACCTGTTGAGGAAATAATGAAAGAAATTGACAAGGATATATACAGGATTATAATTCTTAAAAAAATAATTCCAATAATTTAAAAACCTCTTTTTGTTATGTTTGATATGAAAAAAGGAATGATAATGATGTTTGCAGTAATGCTTGTATCCCTTTGGATAGCGTCGCAATGGGATAAGGATTTATTTGGACAAACAGCATTTATTAAAACAAATATAGGTAATATCCTGGATCCTACCTTGGGAGATTTAATGAAATGGAATCTTTGGGTAGGTTTTATAATTATAATCGGATTGACATCCTTGGTATTGACTCTTTCCCAAAAATATCTTTCTGATCAGGTTCAATTGAAAGAAATGAAAAAGGAGCAGAAATATATGCAGGAAGAAATGAAAAAATACAAAGAACATCCTGAAAAATTAATGGAATTACAGAAAAAACAACTGGAGTTTTTTCCAAAGACTTTTGAATTGACAATGAAGCCATTGATATTTACATCAATACCAATAATACTGCTCTTCAGATGGTTTTCAGATTATTTAATGCCTCAATTTGGAAATTGGTGGATTTTATACTATTTAATTGGAAGTATGATTTTTTCAGGTTTGTTTAGAAAGTGGTTTGACGTTGCGTGAAACTAATTATAATATTTGTTCACTTCTGTTCAAATTCAAGCTCGATTGATAATTCGAATTTTCAATTCTTAATTTGTTATTTAAATACTAAATTGAAAACTCTCACCTCATGCTCAACAATCTCGCACATTTTTATTGTTAATTAATAAAATTAATGAAACATAGAAAATTTTTAATTTTTTGGGTGCTCAGAAATCTTTTAGATTTCGGACATCAACGAGCAAGAGGTGAAGATTGAACTTTATTAGCAAAATAAAAAATAAATTTCATTTCTTTAAGTATTCACAAACCGATTGTTTATAACTGGAACATCCCCTATATTTTCACTGATTCCTAAATCTTGTTTTGTTAAAAACCATGCAAACCTCAAAAAGTTTTTGGAAATTGGATTGTCCATATTAAGTTTATACATATCTGACTTTCCCACTCTTCTTGTTTTGACTATTATTCCTTTGTTTAAAAATTCTTGAAAAAAAGTTAATAAAGAATTGTAACTGATACTAGACTCTTTTGCAATATCAGTCATATTAAAATCAAAAAAATGATTTCCAATTAAGAAATTTAAAAACCTTAGTTTAGGAGTATCTCCAAAATACTCTAAAAATACAGACCCATTATCATTTTTTTCCATAAATATTACCTAAATCAAATCCTTATAAATGTTTCTATATTTATTATTTAAACTATCAAATAGAGAAACATTTATAAAATGCAATATTCTTTTAATAATATGGAAAAAGAGAAAGCACAATTAATGTTTAAGTTAGCATTTTCAAAGAAAAATTGGGGAGCAAAGTACGATAGACTAGAGCATTTTAAAAGATTTGAAAATCTGGATAATATTATAAAGGAATTAAATAAATTAGGGTGGTTATTAATAACAAAAAAACCAAATTATACTGGAATTTCCTTAAATACACAATATAAAAAAGAAATCCTAGAATTTATTGAAGCTCAAATGCCTGAAGTAAGAGGATGGATTAAGTAAAAAATTTTTTTCTTTAATTTTTATTGCGTGAAAATTATTGTCTCAATCTTGATAAAAATTGAGCAACTTCTTCAAGATTTGCATTTGGCAATTTTCCTTTTTTTACTCCTTGAACTAGTTCAAAGTTTCTTTCAACTTCTTCATTTGTACAAGGAAAAACTTTCATTTAAGGAGCAAGGATACTGCTAGCTTCAGCTAGCAGGGGAATTGCGTTTTCCCTTCCTTGTAAAATATTTATTCTTGTTTTCATTAGTATCAGTAGGGCTAGTAATGCTAGCCCTCATGAAATAAATTTTGAATTTAGCGTGAGCTTTATTCTGGAGTCTAATATGAGTATGAGTTTTATGAAATTGTATGAACGAAACAATCATTCAGTTGGAATTGCTTTTTGGCATATCCAATTCTGTACAAAGTACAGACACAAAATGTTTAGCAAACCCGAATATAAAAATTTGATTGAAGGTTGTATTCGAAATGTTTGCTTTAACCATAACATAAAGATTGTAATAATCAATGTTATGCCTGAACATATACATATGGTTGTGAAAACATCCATTAATGTAAATCCTAATGAGATTGTGAAGCTAATCAAAGGCGCTTCAGCAAATCTTTTCTTTAGGTTTCATCCTAAAGCAAGATTAAGATATCCACGAGGACATCTATGGAGCAAAGGTAAATTCCTTGCTTCAATTGGATTTACAGATTTGGATTTCACTGTATCCTATGTTTTGCATCAAGAAGAACACCATGGTTCTCCTCTCATCGCTTCGTCGTAAGGAAACTGCGGACTTTAGTCCGCAGAGGACGTCATTTTATTTAGAGAAATTTTTTGCGCACCTTCGGCGCTTTCCTTACCACGTACCCTGAAAAGAGAGCCATCATCCCTGTAGAGGCCCCTGATGCCGCAACTGAAGCCGGACCTGCCGCCATGCCCAATGCTACTGAGCCAAAAACCTCTTGAATAATCTTGTGATTGAATTGGAGGAAGGTAAAAAATTATTTCTGGAATTCCTGCTTTTTTTCTTAAAAATAAACCATATTCTTTTGCTAGGTTTTTGCTTCTTGCTAAAAATAATATCCCATTATCATCTGCAAGTGAATCTGTTGGAACATTATGTGTTTGAATTTTTCCTAAATTTATTACTCTTTTTCTATAAGCAGGTTTTGACTTATCTTGTTTTGCTATCTCTAAAATAACTGCTGTTGCAGGCCTTGCATTTAAAAGAACATCTGGAGTTAAATAAAATTCCCCATTATTTTTATGAACATCAACTGCAGTTTGAGCATAAGGAATTAAAGGATTAAATTCAGCCAGGCATCCATAAATATTTCCCTGGATGCAACTAAAGCTTTCAGTTGTCCAAGCTCCAGGATAACAAACATCTGAATCAATTCCTTGTTTAATTCTTTCTTTTAATAAATCTCTTGCTCTTGCAGGTTTACCTTCTGAATTTGCATTCTTATAAGCAACTGCAAAATTTCCTGCTTGTCTTTCTAATGCCATCTATATTTCATAAATAAAGTCTTTAAAAATATTATTGTTCTTAAAGATTAATGTTTCTCTATCCAAACATAAACAATTCCTGCACTTAAACTTCCAATAGAATCTGTCAATGCGTCTACAAATGTGCAATATCTTCCAGGAACAAAGAACTGATGAATTTCATCACTTATTCCATAGCCAATTGAAATTAAAATAACAACAAAAAAAAGATATTTTTTATCTAATTTTCCCCTTGTAATAGAAATTAAAAGAAAAAAAGCTAGCACGAAATAAATTACAAGGTGATAAACATAAGATGCATAAGAAATTCCAGGAATTCCTGGAGGAAAAGTTTTTGAAGACATATAAAAAATAAAGATGGCAATTAATATCGTAATTATCCAAGATATTTTGTTATGTGTTTCAAACCAATTAAGCACCTTTTTTATAATATTTATCATTTGATTTTTTAGTTATTATTAATAATCTTACTGATAAGCTGCGGCTTCGGATCAATTTTTTGATATCCTTAATAATACATCCCCATGTAACCCACCAAATTTTTATTACATTCATATTAACAATAATAAACATATACAAACCTTTAAAAAGATTTTTTCACCACAATTGCTATGGATCAGGAACAAATAATGAGAATTCAGATGGCTGAACAGGAAGCAGAACAATTCAACAAGCAGATTGAACTTATAGACCAGCATGTCTCTGAAATGAGAGAAATAGAAGAAGCTCTTGAAAAAATACAAGAGAAAGATACAAAGGAAATACTTGCAAATCTTGGAAAGAAAATATTTATTCCTGTTGAAATCAAGGACAAAACCCTGATTGTTGAGGTGGGCAATAAAACTTTTGTTAAAAAATCAATTCCAGAAACAAAATCCCTGATTTCCGACCAATTGGAAAAATTAACTAATGCAAGGGTTCAGATCCTGGGAAGGTTGGAAGAACTGCAGGAAGAAATGCAGAATATGATTAATGAAATCCAAAATCAGGAAAAATTATCAGAGCATAACTTTGAATACAATCATAACAATCATAACCACAAATGCAAGTGCGGGCATGAGCATTAAGAAGAATTTTATTATATATCTTAAATTATAACAATTTTTATAAATGTAAAATTTAACAAAATAGAATGCCAAGATATGCAATGAATCAGTTGAACAAGAGGGTCTTTCAAAATGCAGGAGCAACTGCGCCAGTAATTAATGACCAAGGGTATGGCAAACCTCAAGATTTTAATGAATCTGAAGGAAGAATTGTAGATGTAGAATATGGTTTAGGAAATTCTGCTGAAAGAGTTAGATATTTTGTTCCCAGAGATGCTTGTTGGACAGCAGGAGCAGGCGCTATTCAGATTGATACAGCATTTAGAGTTATTGAAGGTCATGGCAAAAAATCCATAAGAGAAGTAAGAAACCCTTCAGAATTGGAAAGTGTAGCCATTTGTATGGTAGAAGAAGTGCAAAAAGTATTGTCAAGATTAAAAAAATAATTAAAGTTTAATTATTTAAAAGAACATTTTCAGTATCTTAAATTTCTGATGGTTGTAGTTAATATCAATAAATTAAACGTTATGTAAGAGAGATTTGCTTTGATTGTTGATTTAAAAATTGTCAAAAGCAATTTTTAAGCCACAAAAATATATAAAAGATTTTTGATGTTTTAAAATAATCGATTGTAACACTAATAACAATTTCTTAGAAAATTAAATTTTGATGGATGTCTGGTTTAATTTTCATAAATAATTTCAGAAACCTGAGTAATTATTAGATTAAGTTAATTTTATAAACATCTTTTTTTTAGAATCTTTAATGGGGTCGTAGTATAACCTGGTTAGTACTCAAGGTTTGGGACTTTGAAATCTGAGTTCAAATCTCAGCGACCCCATTTTAATCAATATAAGAAATAAATAGAATATTTTAAAAACCCACATTTCTAAGAATAATTATATTATTTGCATAACATGGTAAAAACTCAAAAAGTAAAAGCAGCAGGAAGATTCGGTGCAAGATACGGGCGTAGCGTCAGGACTAAAATTGCTGAAATAGAATCTGTTCAAAGAAAAAAACAAATATGTCTTTTTTGCAACGGAGTTGCAAAAAGATTATCCAAAGGAATCTGGCAGTGCAAAAAATGCAAAAAAAAATTTGCATCCAACACTTTTTATGTTCCAAAGAAAGAAGAAAAAAAATAAACCAAACCTTTAAATAACATCAAAAACTAATAAAAAATAACTGATGAACATCAGTAAATATCCCTTGGATAAAAAATTAAGTTTTATCTATATACTAACCAATCATGGCAACCTACAAATGTTTCAAATGCGGAAAAAAAACAACCCATTCTATTTTGCAGAAGAAATTTCTATGTTCTAACTGTGGCTCTAAAATCTTCTATAAGCCAAGAAAATTTGTTGTTAAAATAAAGGCAGTTTAAGGAAGCTATTGATTTTTAAATAAATTAAATTATAATAATATAATGGAATTAGATAAAGAAACTCAGGAAAAAATTCAGGAACTTCAATCCTATGAGCATACCTTGCAGAATTTATTAATGCAGAAGCAGGCTTTTCAATTTGAATCCAATGAAACTGAAAATGCAATTGACGAAGTTTCAAAATCCAAGGATGAGGTCTTCAAAATAGTTGGCTCTATAATGATTAAAACTGACAATGAAAAAATCCTAAAAGAATTAAAGCAAAAGTCAGAGCATTTGTCAATAAGATTTAAATCCATAGAAAAACAAGAATCAGAATTGACAAAAAGAATTGAAGAGTTAAGGGATGAAGTAATGAAGAAAATAAAATAATTTTATTAATTTTTATCACTCAAATAAGATATTTTATCACAGAAATCTTTATAAACTAATTAAAATAAGCATTTATCATGGTTTTTGACAAACTAAAAAAGGTATTTTCAGGAGGGGATTCTGACAGCCCAGAGTATATAGAAATAGACCTGGGAAAAGAGCCTAAAAAGTCAAGGGTTCTTGTAAGACCTTTTGTTCTTAAAACTTTTGAAGATATAAACCCTATTCTTAATGCATTAAGGGAAGGATATACAATAGCTATTATTGATATTAAACAATTAAGGTCTAAAGATGTAATTGAGCTTAAAAGAGCTATTTCAAAAATAAAGAAAACCACAGATGCCCTTGAAGGCAGCATTGCAGGATTTGGAGAAAACATAATAATTGTAACCCCTCAATTTGCAGATATCTATAAAGCCCCTGCAGCTCCTCACCCACCAGCTGAAAGAGAGCATAGAGACTATAAAGATTATTAAAGAAGTTCTTTAAACATTCACAAATGTAAATTTTGAAGGGTTAAAAATTATGAAATAATTTTTAAACTCCCTTTTCTTTTTTTGATTATGAGAATCATTTATATTGAATCAAAATTAAAGAATCTTGAATTAAATTTACCTATAACAGAGATAAAAAAACTTCCTAAAAGATTATTTCTTGCTTATTCTGTACAATATAAGAATTTAGCCAACTCAATAAAAATTCTATTGGAATCTAATAATATTAATATAACTAAATTTAAGCAAGTCCTTGGATGTTCTAAGATTAATGCAAAAGAGCCTGTATTATTAATAGGAACAGGCAGATTTCATGCAATCAACCTGTATTTGCGGGCGCCTGAAATTTATACCTTAGAAAATAATAAAATAATTCAAGTCTCTAAACAAGAGATTGAACAATTAAAAATCAAAAGAAAAACAGCTCTAATGAAATTTCTTAGCGCAGATAAAATAGGTATCATAGTTTCAACAAAACTTGGGCAGGAGAACATTAAGAGAGCAATTAAATTAAAACAAAAATTAGAAAAAACCTGCAAACAATCTTATATTTTTCTTTCAAATAATATAAACATAGCTGAATTAGAAAACTTTAATATAAATTCTTGGATAAATACAGCTTGTCCAGGCTTAGCCCTTGATTCTAATAAGATTGTTAATGCAGATGAGGTTAAGATTTAAAATATATTTCCATTAATAATTTTATTTAAAAACTAATTCTTCAATTTTTAAATATGAGGATATTTTCATTGGACGATTTTGTTAATAACAGGATTCCAGGAATAAATCATTTTAGAGAAGTTCTTGAAGAATTTGAAAAAGGATGCGTTTTGCCTTTTTTAGGAAAAGAAGTTATGGGGAGTTTTGCATACGGTTCAGTTAATAGGGGTGATTGTAATGTGGCCAGCGATATAGATTATTTTATGATAATTTCTGATGAAAGACATAAAGAAAGAATTAAGTTAGCCGCACAAAAAGCTTATGGAAGATTTATTGACATTCAAGCCAGAGTTGTTCATGTAGACCATGCAAGAGCAGGTTTGCATAGAATAGATGATTCATTTAGACAGCATTTGGAATTTACAGTTCAAAAATACGGTCATAGAGGAAAAAATCCATTAGATATTTTATCGAGAGGCAATGTCCCATTAAGAAGAGGTTTATTAAATTCAATGGGAATTTATCTAATGAAACTGAATAATGGATATTGCAAGGCTCATACTTCTGAATCAGAAAGTTTGGAATTTTTAAGAGATATAATGGAAAAACTCTGGCATGCAATGAGAGTAGCGGTTCAGCATGCATTAGGGAGCGTTGTAAGGCCTGGAGAAGATTTTGAAGACACTAAGGAGCAGCTGATTAGGATTTTTCAAACTTTCAGATATTCTCCAGATTTAATGTCCGATATAGATGAAATTAAAAATACAGCCATAGAATACACTACTCTTTTAAAAGCAAGACAAAAGGGATTGGTCCCTAAAGATAGAATGTTTTCTTTATACAATGAAATGTTAAAAAGAATTGAAGGTTGTTACGAATCAGCTTACCATTTTATTGATAAAAATTCTAGAATAATTGCTGGTATTTAGCTTTCTCCTATTATATTGCATACTTCTCAGTAATTGATAAAAAAACAAAGAAATAAATTAAAAATAAAAAAATAATAATAAAAAGGATTTAGTTTTTTGCAATCACAAAAATTGATTTCAATGCTACTACTATTGTTGCAGGAACAAATAATATGAGCAAGGCATTTAGAATTGCTGTTACATATCCCCCGATAATTCCGCTAGGTATTGCGTTTCCTCCCATGGCAGAAACAATAACTAATATTGCACTAGCCAATAAAAATCTTTGGGATTCTCCACCACTAACATTAACGAAACCTATTATTAGTCCTATAATAATCAATATTGCTAGAACTATTCCTTGTATACTTGTGTTGATGTTTGCACTGAATAAACCTAGAATTATTGTTAACACAACACCAATTAAAAAAATCCAAGCACCGAGAGATTTTCCTTTTAGTCCTTTAGCCATTCGACACCTCCTTTGTTGGAAATACAAGGAAATTAGTCATTATAAATGTTTTTATTTCAACTTATTGATTATAAATACTATAAAATTTGAAATTTAGAGAATATTTGTTCGACGATAAAAAATAGGAATATAGATTAATAGACCTTTTATTTATTACTGACTTTAGATTAAATTTTGCTATTTTATTATATATTCTTCAAAATAGCAAAGTTTATAAAGCTGTTATAACTCCAAAATTATAACAAAAATGAAATCAAAAACAATATTACCACTTTTATTGACGGTAATTCTATCTTTGACTTTGGTTAGCGCAGCAGCTAATTTTACAGTTTCTCCTACATCATTAAACTTCATTAATGCTGATAATTCAAAAAGTTTTACAATAACTCCCACAATTGCTAATCTAACTTATCATTTCACATTTCCAACAATCTTAGGTAAAGATAATATAGCAATTCCATTTACTCCAATAGCAGACACTCTAATCACAGGAGTAACCCCAATAACAATTACAGTTAATTTCGGAGTAGACTATAGTAAATTAAATATTGGTGGAACTTACACTGGAAATTTAGTAATTACGGATACAAGCAACAATGCCAATAATAGCACACTTCCAATAACTTTTATAAATACTTTCTGCAAATTCGGAGAAAACGGAACTACTTTATCTATAACAGATGTTCAAGTAAGTAATAATGATGGAGATGATACTGAATGGAGTCCTTTAGATGAAATAACTATTGATGTTGAAGTAACTAATGATGGGACTGAAAAAATCAGCAGTGTTTATGTTGAATTGGGATTACTTGATGCTAATGGAAAAAATATTGTTAATGATTTAGGAGATTTAAGCAATAAAAAAATAAAACTAGGAAGTATAGATAGTGGGGATGATAAAAAAACTTCTTTTACATTTAAAGTTCCTGTTGACTTTGAAGATGCAAATTATAAACTTGTGGTAAAGTCCTATAAAGATGAAAAGAATCTTTGTGTTTCACAATCTTCTTCTTTAAGCAATACTTACTATGAATCTATAACTGGAGCAAGAGAAACAGATGAGCAAAAACAATTTGTTGTGGATAATATCATAATGACTCCTTCACCAGCTCAATGCGGAGACAAGGTGCAAATTTCAGGAATTGTTGTTAACATAGGCGACACTGATTATGAAGATCAGGTTAAAGTTACTCTTTTCAATAAAGATTTAGGAGTTAACCTCGAACAAGTTATAAGAGAAGATTTTGATCAGGGTGATTCCTCTCCTATTGACTTTGAATTTGATGTTCAAGATTCAATAAAAGAAAAAAGCTATGATTTAGAATTCAGGGTTTGGTATGATTATGACATAGATGATGAAACTTATGGTGTTGGCTCTGATAAAATAATAAAACCTATAATCATTCAAGGTAATTGTAAACCAACTGTAACTGAAACTGCAAATGCAAGAATAACAGCAGAATTAGACTCTGAAACTCCTGAAGCAGTTGCAGGAAAACAAGTCGTAATTAATGCTAATATAAAGAACACAGGTTCTGTTGAAACTGCCTATACAATTTCAGTATCAGGAAATACTGCATGGTCCAGCTTGGTTTCATTGACCCCTCAAACAATAACTTTGGCTCCTGGAGATTCAAAAGATGTTAGTATTGTCTTGAGTTTAGACCCAACTGCGCAAGGAGATAAAGAATTTTCAGTTAAAGCTGTTTATGGAACAAAAACTACAGAACAAAAAGTCGCCCTTTTAATAGTAAGCTCACAAGCAGGTGGGCAAGCTTTTGTAGAACATATAAAAGACAACTGGTTCATATATTTGATAGTTTTAATTAATGTAATCTTGATAATTGCAATAATCGCAGTTATCAGAAGAATGCTTGCTCCAAAAAGAGAAGAATATCAGTAAGATTTTAAGTAGATTTTATTTATTATAATAAACTAAAATGAAAAATTTATTACAAAGATTATTTTTAGCGGGAACAATTGGTTTAGCATGATTAGGGTTAAGCGGATGTTCTGATAAAAATGAAAATACTACTTTTCTAATTGGAAAACTAGATAATGTGGAATTAAGATTTGTTAAAAGAATTAAAAAATTTGGTGTTGATGATTATGCTATTGAAATTTATGATTCTAAAGGACAAATTAAAGCTAAACTAATTTACTTAAGTCCTCTTCGTGAAGGATTTATACAATATGATGATAAGAAAATGATTGAATTAAGAAATGGAGAATTTATAGAAAATCCTGCGTCAGATTATAAAGCCGAATAATTTCTCACCCCAATCTTAATATCTCCACAACCCTCTCTCCAATCTTATACTTTTCTTCAAGCTTTATTATCAGCAAGCCTGTAGCATAACCTAAAACAGCCCCTGCAATAACATCTGATAGATAATGAACTCCAAAATATATTCTTGAGAAACCAACTAAAACTGCAAATGAAAGCCAAATCCATTTGAATTTTCTGAACTCTTTGTTTAATATAGGAAGAACGCAGAATGCAAGAACAGCATGTCCTGAAGGAAAAGAAAAATCCCAGATATCCATCACATCTTTTATAAAATACAAATTAACAGCTAAAACTGAAACAATTCCCTCTTGAAATGGCCTTGGTCTTCTTATTATTATTTTTATTAAAAAATTGATTAAATAAGCCAAACCAATAGAAGCCCAAAAAGGCAATATCCATCTTCTCTTTGGCTTAAGATAAAACATAAACAAGGTTAGTAAAAAGAAAATAATGAAATTATTAATAATAAAAGTCATCCCTATTAAAAAATAATCAAGATAAATATTTCTCCAGCTCACAATAAACCTGCTTATGTTTGCATCAAAGAAAACCAAAATTATCAGAAGAATTGCAAAAACCCCTATACCTGCTATCCAATTTTCCCTCTTTTTCATTTAAATGCTTGGGATTAAATATTTAAATAAATTTCCTTTATTATATAAATGAAAAACGAGAAAGATAGCAAGTTTATTAACAGGGTTAATAAAGAGATATCAAAAAATAAATTTAAATTGCTATTAAGCATATTAACACATAAAAAATGCTCTTTGCGTACGCTATGGGCTTTAGCCCATAAAAAGCAAAGGCATTTTTTGGGTGATCAAGAACCAGACACGCCATGTGGCAAGATATTTAATCCTGCTTTTTCTGGTTTTATCATTTTCATTATTTTATGAATTTTTGACAAATATAACTTTATTCTTTTCAGCAGGATTATTAAAATTATTTTTTAATTCTGTATTTATAAATAATGCAACAATTATAATCAATTCAGGAGTTATGATTGAAATAATTCCTGCTTGTATAGCAGGCTCTGCATATATTCTATTATTAATATTGAACTTAACTATCTCAATGAAAATCAAGCAAAGGATTTTATCAATATTGCTTTCATTTTTATTGCTGTTTGCATTAAATGTTTTAAGAATCTCTTTTTTATCAGTGCTTTATTACAATAATTTTCTATTTTTTGAATTTACCCATAAATTATTTTGGTATCTGTTAAGCACTATTTTTGTCGTTGGAATTTGGTTTTTTACAGCTAAAATTTTTGCAATAAAGGAGATTCCTGTTTATTCTGACATAATTTTAATAATGAAAGTTATAAAGAATAAATGAATTAGATATTAATTTGAAATAAATGTTAAACATCAATATTTCTTAAAATATTTCATGAATTCTTTCATATAGCCCTCTAGAATCTCAAGCATGAACTTTTCTGTTACTTGCGTTATTTCACAATTGCTATAAACCAGCTCATAACAATTATCATTAATTTTAGTAATTTCAGTTGAATTCCCGCTTGTCAGATGTATGACTGTATTTGTAGGATGATTATTGCAGGTTATATAAGGATATCCTGTTTCATTTGCATACTCTTTGTTGTCACTCGCAGCCTTTATGCTCATATTTGCAAATTCTTTTAAAAATATGGAAAAACCAACAACAGCAATCATATTGTCTTCACATCTAGGAGCATCTGACTGCAGGGAAATATAAATTGGAAGAGATTTTTTAAAAATAATCTGTGAAGAATCATTATTATCATCATTAATAACAGAATCTGTAACAGGAAATTTATATTGGATATAATCAAGTTTCTTAGGGTCATTTCTCAAGTTTAAAGGATATTCTGAAATAAGGTTCATATTTTTATCAGTCAAAGGTATCATTGTTGAATAAAAAGTTATTTCTCCCATTTTAGTTTTATAAAAATCAAGATTTATATAAGTAAATTTATTTAAATAATTTTTA
This sequence comes from Candidatus Pacearchaeota archaeon, assembly GCA_018304145.1. Taxonomy (GTDB): domain Archaea; phylum Nanobdellota; class Nanobdellia; order Pacearchaeales; family GW2011-AR1; genus ARS1285. The sequence goes on from JAGVWU010000029.1 coordinate 14,420, forward strand.
ATCACATAAGGAGTAAATAAAATTATAAGTATGATTGAAACCATTAAAACAATTGCCCAAATTACTTGTTTATTCTGTTTTTTTGCAGTATTTTCAGAAAGATTCTGAACTTCTTCTGTTCTTTCCAATTTGTTTTCACTCATTTGTTCGCTATCTTTTTTTTCATTAACTTTGTTGATAAAGCTACTGTCATCTTTATCATCATTTTTGCTTTCTTTAACTTCTGGATATTTAATTAAACATTTTTTATTTTCTTCTTTTTTGATTCTTTTTTTTGCCATATTATAGAATAATTTAAATGCTTTTTAAATATTATTATGCCAAATAATCAGTTTATTCCAAGAATCTTAAATAAAAATGCATCTGTATAAATAGTCTGATTTTCAAGGTTTGCACTGATAAATATGCATTTACCTTCCTGATTGATTCTCTCTTTATCACTTTTTACAGGCTCTTTTATTATTATCAGGTTGTCTGATGAACAATTTTTAAGGGGTAAATTTTCAATAGAACAATTAATGCTATTTATACAGGCATCCTGTATTCTTGATGCAAAAGGATAAAGATTTCTTTTTAATTCATAATTAGCATCTGGAAAATTACCCACAAAATATAATGGCTCATTTAAATAGTCATTTAATTTTAAATATAAAAATCCCACTGAAATATTTTCAGTTTCTTTTGGATTATATCTTGTTGCAAATTCCTGCCCGTTTGAATTAAAATACCAATATTCAGAATTTTTAATAAAATCAATGCCATTATACCTGAATTTATTATTTACATTATCCTTGTTTTCTCTTGTACTTAAAGCATAACCAACAGTACTCATAGCCATTAGAAGAATTAATAATATTCCGATAATTAGCTGATTTCTTTTTGTTTTTTTTGCCTGCTCTTCTCTTGTCATTATGTTTTTTATTTTCAAATTTGATGCCTCTTGTAGTTTGTTGTTAATTTGAAAAGACAGAAAATAGCAATTGTCATTTTCTGTATCATAAAAAAATATAAAAAATCTGTGTTTAAATAGTTTTTCTATTTATAGTCAATTACCCTATTTCAGCACTACTGAAAACTTATAAACCCTGATTCTATACTTTTAATACTTAAAAAGATTGAAACAATTAAAGGTAATTGTTTGAACATATAATTCTCATTAATAACTTAATTTTAGGAAATAACATTAATTTTCGTATGTTTATTATGTTATTTCCTAATAAGCAAATAACCATATTATGTCCGATTATTGAAGTTATTTGCTATAATAGGAGTTTTAGGGAATTGGAGAGCAAATCAGTAAAAAGTTTAGTCTGGAATAACTTAATAACCTTATTATAAATTACTTATAGAGAATTAATAATTAATGATGATTGGAAGAGTAGAAATAGAAAGTAAGAGTTGTAAAATGAAAACCACAATCAAAATAAAGATAGAAGCTCTAATTTTTCTAATAACTGAGCAGTTATTTTACATTAATATTATTAAAACAAACTTTTTAGAAAAAAGTTTTAATAAAAACTAAAAAAAAATAAAAAGAAAAAAATAACGATTAATTTTCAATCCTTAAGCACTAACTTCAGGATAAACTTTTTCTCCAATATCACTTGAAACACCAGTTAGCAAATTTTGAACAGCAGTTTCAGTGTCAGCAGCATTATAACCTGCAACTAACATTGCAACCTTTCCTGTGCATGTATCTGTACAATAAGGGGATTCAATAGTTTTTATTATGTATTTTCCAGCATCTACTGTTGTTTTTTCAGTGAATGCTTCAGCACATAATGGTATATCACTGCCTAAAATTTTAGCAGCGGCTGCATTAATACAGCTTCCACCAATAACTATCAGATTCTTATCAGAAACAGAACTCACTTCTGTATCTTTTACAATAGCAATTGTTCCAGTTGCTGAACTTCCTGTTGTTCCAGGAGTTACTGTTGTAGCCTCTGAAGTGAACAATACGTCTGCATACATTTGTGATGCAGGATATGTTATTGTTGCAACTCCGTTTTCATTTGTTCTTTGTTCATCAAGTACAAATGCACCATATTGGTCAACAGCAGCTGATTTGTAAGTGTCTGATGTATAAGATGTGAATCCAGAGTTTGTAGCATTTAGAAGAGATCTCCCAATAGCAATTTCAGTTGTTCCAGCTGTAGTCATAGGAACACATATGAATTTACCAAAACTTGAATCATCCCATCTTTTTGGCTCTATTATTAATATAGCAGGTCCATATGTAGCATTGAACTTACATGAAGGACTGTTTGTTGCCATAAAAGTAGTTTGAGATTCTCCACCAGTTGCTGCTGCAGTTGTAGTCGAATAATTCCAAGATATGCCGTTTTGATGAGTTACATTAATATCATTAAGGCTTGAGTTTGTTCTTCCACCATCACCTGTTGTTGATATTGATGTCAAACCATTAGGTAATATCACTGATGTACTATTCGCAACAGCAGTTGACTCTAAAAATGCTATCCATCCACCACCTTTTAATTTTATTCTTGGGAATAAAGTCCGAGTATTAGTAGTACTCCAAGTTATATTCATGCTTGTTCCAGCAGGAGGTACATTTATTGTATATCCATTTCCACCAAAGAAATTAACTCCTGATTTTACATAAGTTCCACTACTGTTTGTCAATGTTACTTTTTGAGATTCTCCTGTTATAACATCACTTAAAGTAATCGTTCCAGATGTTGCTGTATCTACATTAATATCATCAATCTGAAGTATAGTTCCAGCATCTCCTTGGTTTACTACAATCCAATCATTTAAGAAAGCAGTCTCTCCTTCAAGCACATGTATTCTTCCTTTACCAGAACTCAAAGTTGTATGAGCTAATAAAGGTTGAACAGCGGTTGCTGCCGTATTATTATCATAAGTAAAAGTAAGTTTTTGCTCACCTTTATCACCAGCTCTTGCGCTTGTGAATGTAACATAAGCATACTGACTATTATCAGTACTAACAACAACTTTGTCTCTTCCAGCATCATTTAAGTCTGGTGTTACTCCTGCAAATTGAATTTTTAATCCTCCAAACACAGTATCTGTAAACGATTCTCCTGCTTTTATAGAGTCTGTCTGAGTTTTTACAGGTGCAATAGCAACTGAAATACCAGAAATTAATCCATGACCAGCAGCTGTTACAGTTGCCAAAGTAGTTTTGATCGACGTTTGATCAGCACCTTGTTTTACTGATTGTCCATTTTGTAATAACAAAGTATTTGAGCCAAGAATTAACTCAGCTTGCCTGATATCTCCTGCATAAGCTGGATGTATAATATCTTTTATATAGATATTTAAATTTCCTGCAAACGCATAACTACTTCCTTCGGTAACAGATTTACTTACACCATCTACTTTCAATGTTCCAGCAGTAGTACTTGAAGTTGTAACTAGTTCAACTGTATGTTCTGTTCCAGCAATAGTTACTTTTGTTTCTTCTCCACCTGCAACAGTTGCAGTTTCACCTGAACCATATAAGTAAAGAGTAGTGTTTGTTGAACCAGCGCCAATTACATAATCAACTCCAAGGATTTTTATTTTCTGTCCTTGAACATTTGTTGCATCGGAAATATTAAGATTCTTTGAAAGACTTAATGTGTAGTTATAAAGCCAACCATTTGTTAATGCTCCGTTATTTCCCGCATCAATATATAATGTAGGATCAGCTAAATCTCCGCCACTTGTTCCAAAAGTTATTGCAGCCGGACCCGGAGATATTGTTTGTGTATAGGTGTATTGAGTTCCAGATAAATCTGTGAACTTTGCACTACCTAATACATTAGCCATCTCTGTGCTTGTTAATGATGTTTTTGCAACATTTATTGCATCAGCATAATATATTTTTCTTGCTGAAGAAGCTAAATTAACAGAATCTCCTCCGCTTGAAGTAACAGTTGTTGTGCTAGTTGATGTTGTGCTTCCTTTTAAATTTGCATAGACATCAACTGCAGCCATAACATCTGTGTTTGCAGCATTAATACCATAAACAACAGCAGCACCGCTTGAAAATGGGCTTGGATAATTTGCTGCAGCAGCGAAACCAACTGTGCTAGTCAGCATAACTGCGCTTGCAAATATTGAAGCTATTTTTCTATAATTAAATTTCATTCTTTTTAACCTCCTTTCATCAATAATTAAGATAAGTCTTAAACATCAAAAATTCTCAATAGGAATTTTTAAATTTTTTAAGACACCTCTCTTCTGTCATCTCTATTAGAAAATTCTGTATTCTCTGGCCAGTTTTTATTGCTTAATCTTATTAAGCAATCCCTATCAAAGATTTTTTTGCTTTAAAAAGCTTTCTGAAATTTTTCTTCATTTTGATAAAAATTTAAGGTTTTTCCAAGCTTTATTTATAAATCTTTCGATGTAACTTGTTTATTATTACATCATATTAAAACTAATTTTTTCATTATTTTTTGAATACGGCATTTTTGAGAACATATATGTAAAAAATTAACTACTATATAGAATATAGATAATATAGATATATGGAAATATTTATATAGTATAAGTTATTTAATCGAATATAAATAATAATTATTAACATGGCAAAGCAAACAAAGAATATTTCTATAACCTTATCAGAAAAAGAAGGGGGTTTTTCTTTTTTATTAAACAGAATTCAAGGGAGCAAAAAAAATTCAGATATTGCTAACTTAAGGCAATTGTTAAGCAATGAAAAAGCCAGGTTATTGCACATTGCAAAAACAAAACAGCCAAATTCCATATACGAATTAGCCAAGCTTTTAGGCAGGGACTTTAAGGCAGTTAGGCAGGATATTAAAATTTTAGAAAGATTTGGGTTTATAGAACTTATTTCTGCTCATAAAAAAGGCAGAGAACTTTTAAAACCTGTTGTTGATACAGACCAGATAACTATAACTATAAATATATAAAAATATTTATAAATAACTAATTATTACATTTAAAATGCATAAAAAAATATTGTTTTTAACTTTAATAATCCTAGTTCTAATTCCAGCATTAACAAGTGCGACCATTCTAACAATTAAAGGAAAATCTGGTTATAATTTAACTATTAATGTATTAAATCCATTAAATAATGAATCTGCCATACCTTCTGTTATTACAGCAGATATTGGCAGTTCAGGACAGGTTAATGTTGAATTCTCTGTAAGCAATGCAAAAGCGAGCATAATAACCATAGCGAGAGTTAATGGAAAAATAGCTAAAAAAAAGGAACTATACAATGTCAATACACAAACCACAGTCCCTATAATTGTGGATTTAACAGACCCTCCACCTGCTCCAGAACCTGTTCCAGCACCCATTCCAGCACCTGCTGTTCAAAATATAACCCCTCCTCCTGCTTCTGAATCAGCTCCAATACAAGCTCCAGTTCAAGAAACTGCAGAAAACAAGACAAGTTTCTTAACAGCTATGGCAATTAGTTTTGATTCCATTAATCTTTCTCCAACAATTAAAAAAATAATCCTTTATACTATAATAGGGCTGGCAGTTATAGTTTTGGTGGTAATTATTATTATATTCTTAATTAAAAGAAAAAGAAAATTCAAATCTAATGAGGATTTAAAAGGTTTTAAAGTTACTAAACTTAGCAGTTTAACCAAAGAATCAGAACCAGAGGATATTGAAGAAGCAGAAAAAAGACTGAAAATAGCAAAGGACGAAATAAATAGAATTAATGAAATTCTTAATAAAAGAAGGGCTATAAAAGAAGCTGAAAAAAAATTAGAAGAAGAACGCCAGGCTCTTGAAAAATTAAAAAAAGGATATAGATAAAAACCTTGAATGAGATGATTCTATTTATCAGAAATAACTTAAGATACTTTTTTATACTATTTCTGTTATATATTATATAATTTATGATGAAGAAGCCTAAAAAAGAGGAGCCTGTTAAATCTAATAGAAAAAAAATTATTTTTCTTTTAATCGTAATAATAATAGCATTTGTTCTTTTATTTGGAGCTAAAATATATCTCTGGGCCAGCCTTTTGTTAGGAAATGATATAATAATTAAGCTTATTCCTGACAAAGAAAATATTTTTTTAGTTAACGGGCAGTCAGAGCAAATACAATTTGAATCTTCAGTTTTAACAAGCCCTTTTTGCACAGTTTTATGCAGTTTTAATTTTATGGATTTAAGTGAAAAAAAAATAATAGAAAAAGGCAGTTTTAATATTAAGCCAGCCCAGCCAATATCAAAAACCTATGAGATTCTAGCTCCCTTAAAAGGAACTGGGCAGAAGATTTTTAGATTTGATATCTATTGTAAAAGCAAGCCTGCTTTTTTTTGCAGCACAGAAGGAGAGCTTGAAAGCAAATCATCTTTGATTACCCTAAATTATGAATTAAACAGCGGTAATTTAAAACTGAAAAATAATACCCGAGATAGAATTGTAAATTTAATGCAGGAATCAGGGCAAATTAATAATGATTTAGATTCTTTAAATGAAACTTCTATTGTTTTAAGTAATTTTTTAGAATTAACTAATTCTTCAGAAAATATTAAAAAAATTAAAAATTATACATATAATTTTAACAATTCTTTGATTTTTTTGAAAGAATATTGGGAAAAAGGGGATTTTGATTTATTACTCAGCCCATTAGATGAAAAAGAAAAGGATTTTTTTTATTTAACTGAAAGTTTTTATTTAATAAATAGCTCTATTTTATTTAACCTATCACATTATAATTCTCTGATAGATATTTTAAATGAAATTGAATATAATCTAAGGGATTATCAGAAATTAAATTTTACAAATAAAACTATCCTTGAATTTAATAATCTGATAAATAATTTTAATAATCTGACTGAAAATTTTAATAAGTCAGCAACTCTTTTAGAAAAGGAAATTTCAGTTAATAACCTAAGAAATGAAACAGAAACTATGTTGACACTAATTAAACAATCTGAAGATAAAGACCTTTTATTAAAATCTGTTGAGATAATAGGCCATCCTCAACTAATCAAAATAAACTTTACAAAAAAAGAATTTTTATTAAATATTTCATTTAAAGAACCAGAATCACAATGCTGTTTGTTTGGAGAGTGCAAAGAATACTGCAATAATTCTTGTTATTATGACCCGTCTAAGTTTCCAATAATCTTTCTTCATGGTCATGATTTTAGCAAGCAAGCTTCTGCTGAGAGCAATCTCAATAAATTTTATAAAATCCAAAGAAATTTGGAAAAAGACAATTATTTGGATGCAGGAACTATATTATTAAGTTCATCTAAAAAAGAAGAAAAGGGAATATTAGGAAAAACTTTTTATCCAATATCTCTTAAAGCAAGCTATTATTTTGATATTTTTAAAACCCAAGAATCAACAACAGTGTTGCAGACAAAAAAAGATAACATAGATACTTATGCAATAAGATTAAAAGATATAATAAATGAGGTTAAATACAAAACAGACAGGCAAAAAGTAATAATAGTTGCTTATAGCCTGGGCGGTTTAGTTGCAAGAAGGTATCTGCAAATTTTTGGAGAAAATAATGTAGAAAAACTAATCTTAATAGGAACTCCTAACCATGGAGTTAGGGGTAATGTTCTGACTTTTTGCTCCATTTTTGGAGAAGAAGCAGAATGCAATGATATGAATGAAAACAGTTTGTTCATGAACAAACTAAACACTGGAGAAAACCCAATAATTCCTGTGTATAATATAATTGGGTTAGGGTGCAATATGGATGGAGAGACAGGGGATGGAATTGTTAGGAATTCAAGTGCTTACTTAGAATATGCTGAAAATTATTTTGTTGATGGAAAATGTGAAACTTTAAAACCATTTCATACAGAACTTCTTTTTCCTGAAAAATATCCCGAAGTTTATAACCTGCTGGTTAAGTCTCTGGAACAAAATTCAAGCATAACCTTATAAACTTAAAGTTTTTTTTATAATAATGGAAAAAAAGGAGGCGGACATAAAAGAAGGAAATATAAGTCTTGTCTTGGATTCTTATAATGCAATTTTTTCTGATTTTGATCCAAGATCTTATTTAGAAAGAGGTTTGTCAGATGATTTTTTAGCTGAGTGCAAAAAAGCATTTTTAAGCAAAGGAGATATTGCAGAACTAAGATTGTTAATGCCCGCTCATTTAAGAAATCATGGCGAAGAGATAAAAATAAAAAAAAGGCTTAAAGAGTATTTTAAAAAACATTTCAGGCAAAAGGAAAAAGATTTAAAAAAAATAAAAAAACAGGGATTTATTTGGTTCCTGTTGGGAACCATAGTAATGCTTGCAGACACTTTTATTTATGAATATAAATTGTTTTTTGACTTTAGCAAGTTTTTATTTAATTTTCTTTTTATTATTTTACAACCAGCAGGCTGGTTTTTCTTCTGGGAGGGTTTGGGTATGTTATTTATTGAATCTAAAAAAGAAATTCCAGACTATGAATTCTATAAAGCAGTATCAGAAGCTAATATTTACTTTTTGAACTACTAAATTATATTTAAGAAATAAACCATACTTTTGCAAAATCTTAAAAAATTCAAACTGTCTTAAAACTAAAAACATAATCACTTCCTAATTTATTTCCAGCAAGATCTGTAATATTTTTAGATATTGTCATGCTATAAACAAGATTATTTTTTAAAGCACCGAATGGTTTAAAGAGTATGCCCCATATACATAAATAGTCTTATTTTGTTTAAGAAGGTCGTAAAGGGATTCTCTGACTGAAAATGTTCCTTTTATTATAGAAATCTTTTCTTCTACTTCATTATTCCCCTTGCAAATATTTTGCAGGGTAGGTATTATTGACTGGACTTCTAATTGCTGGTGTTTTAACTTGAATTCGCCACCTAGCGAGATAGCTCTCGCTAATTCTATTCCCTAAACTCTTTTGACATTTGCAATTATAGCCAGCTTGAAAGCTGGTTTTTG
>JAGVWU010000030.1 GCA_018304145.1 Candidatus Pacearchaeota archaeon
TAGTTCTCTAAGCGCGAAATTGGGCTTTTGGGGTTCCATAACCCCAATTGTACCCTTTTTAATATTTCAGCTTATCCTAAATCGGGAGAAGAAGCATAATATATTTTGTTAACATCTTGATAATTTGCATAAAAAAGTGGTAACACTTTTTAATTTATTAATATCATCAAGTTTTTGTATTTTACCTGCACTTAAAAGTGTGGGTTTTTTTAAACTTGATGAAACATAGTAAAAAAACAAAGCAGAAACTTTGTCCTTTGTTTGAAAGCAGAGGTTTATTTTTTGCTCTGTATTATACAGAATAAGGAGAGTAAGGGTTATGTTAAATTAATAAAAAATAATTTAAGGTATTATCTCAGGCCCGAAATATTTTTCATATTCAAAATCTTTTTCAGAAATATTTTTATTTCTTATTAATTCTTTTATTTCAGGAATATTGATTTTCAATTCATCAATTAAATGTTTTATTGTTTTGCATATTAATTCATCCCCTTTTTCAAGCCATAATTCTGATTTGTTCCAATACAAACATCTTCCTCCACATAAATCTTTATAATCACATTCCAAGCATCTTCCACTAACCTCAAATTTCTTTAATTCAGAAGGTTTACTATTCAAATCACCTGCTTCAAAATCTTTTATGCAGTTCATTATAGGGCATGCAATTATTTTTCCATCAGTTGCAATTGCATAACCAGAATGCCCTGCACCGCATCGCAACAAAGTCTTTTCATTTTTTAGCAAAGAATCAATAATTGCAATAAATGGATAAATCTTTAGAACATTGCCTTTTTTAATTTCATTTGTCCAATAATCAATTAATTTTGTAACTGATTGATTATATTTCTCAACAAATTTTTCATAATCATCATTGAAATCATACTGATAAAAACCAGCATCTAATTGCCAGTGCACACTATCAAATCCATTCTCAATTAATTCTAAAACCTGCTCATATAAATCAGGAAATTCAGAAGAAATAGTCATCCTAGCAATCAATTCTCCTTTATATCCATTTTTCCTTAATAATTCAATATTTTTAATCACTTTATTATAAGTTCCCTTTCCTCTGTTAAAATCAGTTCTTTCTTTTCCTCCATCAAGAGAAATAAGCATTTTATCAATTTTATTTGCATATTTAGAAGGAAGCTGATCAAGAAGTTTTCCATTTGTCTGAATTCTAAATGGAACATTTATATTATCCATAATTTCTTTTATTTTTTCAATCTCTAAAAGAGGCTCTCCCCCATAAAAAATTAAAAAAGCTTTCTTATCTTTTTCAAGAAATTTCTTTAATTTTTCAACAGGAGCAGAAAACTCAGCAGGTGCTGAAAAATCAAATTTAAACTTCTCATTTAAAAGATTTTTCTCATCATCTAATTTTTCCATAGACTTTCCATAGCAATATCTACATTCAGAATTGCAAAGTTCTGCCAAAATGATATGATAGTGCATAAAATTAAATAAAAGAATGAATTTTTTAAATGATGTGGTTAGTCATAAATGTTTCTTCTATGCCCAACTTTTAATATTTGGATTATGGTATTTTCAATTGAAAAAATAATTCTATAATCTCCAACCCTTAATCTAAAATCATTGCATCCTTTTAATTTTTTAATATCTTTAGAAAAAGGATTTTCTGTTAATTCATCAACCTTTTTAACAATTCTTCTGGCAATAGAATTTTCAAGTTTTTCAACTTCGCGCAGAGCATTTTCTTTCCATTCTATTTGGTACATTATAATCCAAACCTTTTTTTAACTTCTTCATGAGATATGCTTTTTCCTTTTCTTGCTTCTTCTATTTCTTTTTTTGTTTTCTCATTTAATTCCAAATCATCTTCTATCATTCTTTCAATTACATCATTATATGTTTCTCTTTCAATCATTTTCATTCTATCAAGAATTAATTTTACATTATCTGAAATCTGTATTGTTGTTGGCATATTGTAATTCCTTATAATACCTTATAACAGATTATAGTATTTAAAGATTTAGTTGATAGAGAATAGAAATAAAAGTTTATATTAACTTATTAGAGCTTGGAAGTTCAAATGCAGGAACAATAATTGAAAAATCAGGATTGCAAAATTCTGTTGTTCATAGAGCTTTAAATTCCTTGATTGAAAAAGCATTAATCAATTTTATTTTAGAAGGAAAAAAGAAGATATCAGGGATAAGAAAAAGAGATTTGAATCAATATTGCCAGAATTAAAAAAAAAATACTAAAATAATTAGCGAGATTGCAAGCGTCTATAAGGGAAAAAGAGGCTTAACAGAAATATATAATTTTATAATAAATCAAAAAGGAAAAGAATATAACACTTTCGGAGGCGGAGAAGAATGTGCAAATAGAATGGGTGATGAATGGTGGTTAAACCTCCATAGGAAAAGAATTGCAAATAAATTGCCTTCTCGGCAGATTTTTGATGAAACTGTAAGAGAAATAGGTAGTGAGATTGCAAAACTTCCAAAAACAAAAATTCGTTATTTATCAAAAGAGTTTGCACAGTTTCAAGAAACTGTTATTTTTGGAGATTATGTTGCCATAAATGTATTTACTGAAAATTGTTATGGATTTTTAATAAAAGACCGGTAGTTGCCGATGGTTACAGAAAGCATTTTGAATTATTGTGGAAACAGGCTAAAAAATAATTTTTTATAATACAGAAAGATTTAAATATATAATTATACTAAGTATAATTATGGTAAAAACTGAAGTCATAACTCGTAAATGGGGAAACTCTATTGGAGTAATCTTGCCTAAAGAGATTATTGAAAAAGAAAACATAAAAGAGAATATGAGGATTGACATTTTAATCTCAAAAAATTCAAATGTTTTAAATGAAACTTTTGGGATGTTAAAAGGGAAACTAAAAAAATCCTCACAACAAATGAAAGAAGAACTAAAAGAAGAATTATACCCTGAAAATGGAAACCTACTTCTTTGATAGCTATGCAGTTATGGAAATACTTAAAGGAAATAAAAATTATGACAAATATAAAGATTCTGATATTGTGTTAACAAAACTTAATTTATTTGAAATTTATCATAATATATTAAAACAATTCAATGAAGAACTTGCTGAAGAGATTATAAATAAATATAAAGTATTTGCAATAGATTTTGATGAATCAGTAATAAAAGAAGCTGCAAAATTTAGGATTCAAAATATAAAAAAGGGAATTTCAATGACTGATTGTATTGGATATATTTTAGCAAAAAACATTGACATAAGATTTTTAACTGGAGATAAAGAATTTGAGAAATTAGATAATGTTGAGTTTGTCAAGTAATCCTTATATCTCCAGACTTAATATCTTGGAAATCCCCTCCTGCATGCTTACTCCATATAATATATTTGAACTTTCTGATATTATTGAATCATTATGGGTAATTATCAGGAACTGCCCGTCTCTCATATGTTTTTTTAATAAATAAGCAAGCTTTTCTGAATTTCTCCTGTCCAAAGCAGCATCAATCTCATCAAAAATATAAAAGCAATATGGTCTGAATTCCTGAATAGCAAAGATTAAAGCTAATGCAACTAATGTCTGTTCTCCCCCTGAAAGAGAAGTGACATCAAAATATTTTCCGCCTCCAACCTTGACTAGAACATCCAATCCTGCATTAAAAACTTCTTTTCTGTCTTCAGGCTCCAAAGTGACTATACCCTTGACACTCAACTGTGAAAAATTTCTTGAAAATAATTCATTTATTTTTTCCAATGTCTGAACAAAAACTTTTTTCTTTTTCTTGTCTATCTGCTCAATAACATTTAAAATTTCAAGTTTTTCCTTTTCCAATTGCTCGACTTTTTCCTTTATTCCCTCATATTCCCTTTTTATTTCATCATAGACTTCCAAAGCCCTTAGATTCACATTTCCAATCCTTGATAAAGTTGCTTCACTCTCATTTACTCTTTCTATTAATTTATCAACTGGCATTGAAATTATCTCAATACCCTTAAATTCTTCAAATTCCTGCACTAAACTCTCTCTCCTTGCATTAATCTGGGCTTTTTCAATCATGAAATTATTAATCTCGCTTTCAGAAAATCTTTTTTCATTCTGCTGGCTCATTAAATTGGACTCCAAAACTCTTATTTTATCCTGAAGTTGATTTTTATGTTCAAACATCTTCTGATATTTTTTCTTTAAAACTTCAGCCTGTTTTTCTTTCTCCTCAACAATTTTTTCCTTTCTGTTTAGATTTTCCTTGATATTTTTTAATTCTTCTGTTATCTCTTCCTTGTCTCTTAAGTTTTGCTTGATAGCAAGCCTTATCCTTTCCAGCTCTCTTTGTTTAGTGGTTATCTCAATGCCTAAATTTCTTTCTTCACTTCTCTGCAGTTCATTGACTTCTAATTTAAGTGTCTCATACTGTTCTTCGCTTATTTTTGCAGCAGAAAGCTTATTTTCAACTGCTTTTTTCTTGAATTCCAAATTTTTCAATTCAGCATCAAAAATCTGTATTTGCTCGTTATTTCTTATCAGTTGCTGTTTTTTTTCAATCATATTCCTTATTTTAACAATATCTATTTCTCTTATATTGTTTTCAAGGGACTGGTTTGCTATTTTATCCTTTAATCCTTTTAATTCCTCTTTAAACTTTTTTATATAATTTTCAGTTTCTTCAATTATTTTTCTGGAATTGTAAATATTAGAATCTGATTTTTTTATAACTTCTTCAATATGCTCTTTTGTTATTTTTGTCTTGCATAAAGGGCAAATATCCAGTTTTGCAACCTGCCCCTTTACATCATCGGAATCTTTTATCAAATGATGATTGACAGAAAGTATTTTTTCTTTTTCCATCAGCTCAATTTCAATCCTGGAAATATGTTCTTTGCTTTTTGCTATGGAGTTTCTTAAATGAATCAAAGACTCGTTGTGTTTTTCCAAATTTTCTTTTATTCTTATTTCAGATTCTGTTTGTTCAATCTGGTTTAACACAAAATTAGATTCATTTTTTAATCTTTGAATCTCTCTTTTTTTGTCATCTATCTGGCTGTTCAGAGATGATAAAGAGGATTTCAGATTGTAATATTCTCTTTTTAATTCTTCAAACTCATCAAGTTTCGCTTTCTTTTTTTCGAGTTCTTTTTTGGAATCTTTTCCCTTTTCTTTTTTTATTTCTTCAATTTCTTTCTCATAACTTTTGATTGATTCTTCAAGACCATTCCTCCTTCTTTCTAATTCTAACAATTGATTCTCAAAATTTTCTCTTCTGGCTATCATTGCAGCAATTTCCTGTTTTAAAGAAGATATTTCAGAAATAAGAGTATCTTGCTCCAAACCAGAGGACTGCTGTATTGTTTTGGAAATTCCATCAATCTCTTTGCTAAGATTGCTCATCTCCTCCTGAACCTTTATTATTTGCCCTTCCTTTTTTTCTATTTCCTTTTTCTTAAAGTCTGCTTTTTCAAGGATTTCTTTTAATTCCTTTTCTTTTTCCTGTAATTTTTTATTAATAATCGAGCCTTTTAATCTTCTTACATTTTCTTCTAATTTTTTGAATTTCAACGCCTGCTCTCTTTCATTTTCAAGATTTCTAAGGTAATTTGTCCTCTCCCTTAAAATGGCATTTATCTGCTTTAATTTTTCATCTGTCTTTTCAAGCTCTTTTAGGGATTTTTCTTTTCTCATCTCATAAACGGAAATTCCAGCAACTTCTTCAATGACTTTCCTTCTTTCTTCAGCAGGCATCTTGACAAATTTTTCAATTTCTCCCTGAAGGACTATGTTGAACCCATGAGGGTCAATTCCAGCCTGAGCAAGCAATTCCAAAACCTCTTGTCTTGTTTTTGTTTCATTGTTTATTCTATAAATGCTCAATCCATTTTTTCTTACAATCCTTCTTATTATTATATCTGCATTATCAAGAGCAAAAGTTTTGTCAGAATTATCAAAAACAATCTCAACATAAGCCTCATTTGCGCCTTTATAATTCTTGTTTCCTGAAAAAATCAAATGTGAGGCTTTTGCAGCTCTTATGCTTTTTATTGACAATCTTCCAAGAACAAAACATAAGGCATCTGTAATGTTGCTTTTCCCAGAACCATTAGGACCAACAACTACATTAGTATGCCTGTCAAAATTAATATCTGTTTCTCTAGCAAAACTCTTAAATCCTTTTATCACCAATTTCTTTATATAAGTCATGGACTATTCAAAGAAAGCACATTTTTAAATATTCTTTTAATTGTCAATAATAGTAATTAATAATAAAAATAAATAAGAGTGAGTTATTCAACAAAAGTTTATTCCATATATCTTACAAAACTTGATAAATGTAAATTAGCTAATTTTAGTTGATAAATAGGTTTAAAAATAGTTTTATATTTAATATACTATGAGAAAACAGCTTCATCCAGGAGCAAAATGGTCCTTTAGATTACGAACCTATTTTGCAATGATTTTCCTTTCATTTTTTATTGGCTGGTTTATAGCTCCTTTTTTTATTGTAATGTATGCGTTAATTTTCGGACAAAATTCAATTCCTGGAATAATTTTTGGAGTTATTGGATTTGGAATATTCTATATAATATTTACAATAATTATAGGAGAAATCTATGCAAGAATGGCTTACAATAGATGGTTTTATGAATTTACAGATGCTCAATTAAGAACAGAAAGAGGAATAATCTGGAAAAAATATTCTAATCTGCCCTATGAAAGAATCCAGAATATTGATATATCCAGAGGAATTTTAGCTAGGATGCTTGGTTTTTCAACAGTTCATATACAAACTGCTGGATTTTCCTATGCTCCTAATAGCCGTGGAATGGGTTCTGAAGGCTATATTCCCGCAGTAACAATGCAGGAAGCAGAGCATATAAGGGAATTTTTAATGAAAAAAATTTCTAAGAATGGAAGAAACCAGGGGCTGTAAATTTAATATATTTTATATAATATGAATAAAAATTCAAGAATAAGGCGAGAAAAGTTAACAAAAGCTCTTGCTCATCTTGCAGGAGGAGTTGAAAATATTGCTGAAATTGCAGGAAGAGTTGATAGAGAATTTAGAAAAGAACCAAGATATTCTTATCAAGAACTAAGATGCTGTGTAAATTTTCCTCTTTCGAGTTATAGCTTTTTTTCAAGAGATTATTTACGCTAATTTCCTCTGCCCCTTCATTTTTTCAACATTCTTGAATGTGCTCCACGAATGCCTGAATATTTCAGGATGCTTTTCCCAGTTTTCTTTTATGAATTTCTGGGTAACTGCATTTGCAGGATAACCAGGTCCAATATCTCCATATTTTTCTTTTAATTTCTCAATTTCCTCTTCTCTTCTGACTTTTGCAATTATAGAAGCAGCAGAACATACAGGATAATTAACATCTGCCTTATGCTCAACAATTAATTTTATATTCTTTAATTCTTCATTTAATAAATTTCTTAAATAATCTGCATATTTCTTGCAGTTAGGAGAGGGGCAGTCAATAATAGCAACATCAGGTTTTAATTCATTAATTATTTCAGCTTGTTTATGGGCTTCTAACCAATTTAAATTCATTTTTTTATCATCCCCATCAACAGCCTCATCAATTTCTTTAGGACTTACTTCTATTATTTTAAATTCAGAATGCTCTTGAATTAAATGGTTTAATTCAATCCTTTTTTTATGAGTAAGCAGCTTGGAGTCTTTCACAGCTCCAAGAAGAACCTCTTTTCCATCTTGTATCATTACACCCGCGACTATTAATGGTCCTATGACTGGCCCACGACCCGCTTCATCTATGCCTAGAACTTTCATGAACTATATTATAATATAAGAGTTATAAAGGTTATGAAATATCTGGCTTTGTCTAATAATTTAATATTGTTTAAAAAATCAAATTCTAGAAATTATTTCTAAATATTTTATAATAACTCTATTAACCATCTTCGTATAAATTTAGGGTAACTCTATTCCCATTTATTACTTTCATAACATCCCTTCTAGGAAGTCCGTGGTCCAATAAAGCCCTATAAACCTGATTATTAGAAGCACCAATTTGATTAAAAGCTAATCTAATATCTAAATAGTCAGGCCTTCCTCCATTATCATTTATTAGTAATTCTATAATTTCAGAATAATTTAGTTCACAAACATCTCGTAGAGCACAAGCTCTATCTTTTAAAGAAAATCCTGCATCTTTCAGTGAATAAGAGACTTCAAATGAATCACCAATTTCGCCTTCAGATAAAATTTTTGCAATAATAATTGCATCAAAACCTTGTTTTAATAATTCTGCAGCTATCTCTCTAGGTAACAAATCTCTATGCTCACTTGCAAATCTTAAAGCATCTTCTAATTTCATCATATGATGATTTATCAACTATTTTTAAATTTGAGTATCTCGAAATAATCATATTTATAAAGATTTATTTTAACCCTCAATCATGAAAAAACATATTTACATACTCATACAACTTATTCAGATGGACAATTGAGTCCGGAGGAGTTAATAGATGAGCTGGCTGAAAGGGATTATCAGGTTGTTGGAATAACTGACCACGGGTTTACTAGAACGGTAAGAAGCGTTGGAGATTTCATGCTTTCAAAATATGCTAAACATTTAAGGGAATTGCAACAGAAAGAAAAAAGACTGGAATTAAAAGTAGGTTTAGAGGTTGATCTTTCAATAGATGATGGTATTAATCCTGAGGATTTACCTTTTGATTTTTTAAATCAATTGGATTATGTTTTATTTGAAGCAGGAGGATTAGAAAGAAATAGTCTTTATCGTGGAGTTAAACCCATCGCAGGAATAATAAATAAATTATCAGTTCCTGCTGGGCTAGCTCATTATGATATTAACGATATTTATTTAGACCCTAAATCTTTGGAAGAAGTTATTAAACTCTTATCAGAAAATAATATTTTCTTTGAAATAAATACTGGGCATGGAATTCCATATCTTTCTAATCATTCTATTCAATTATTAAAAATGTTTGAAATTTCCTTTGTAATAGGAACTGATTTGCATGGAAGAAGAAGGCTTGATGAAAATGTTGATGAGGCTCATAGGTTTATAACCGATAATGGATTTAAACCTCATTATTTTGTTGCTTAATATATTATACGACATAATTAGATTTTTAATAATAATCTGAATAAATAAAACATGGAAAGAATAGGCAAATATTTTGAATTTGGGTATCCTCATTTTTATAGGGGGGTAGATTATAGTTGGCCAAATCAAGAGATAAATTTTGATAAAGGAATAAAAGAAAGAAGAGATGAATTAGGTGAATTTTTATTAGAAAAAACAAGAGCCTATATTAAAGATTTTTCAGCTGGAAAAGAAAGAGGCCCTTATCCATATCTCCAGACAGGAGAAAAAGGATTAGCCCTTCATATGGGTGATAGAGGAAGATGGATTGAAGTATGGAAAACAATCGGAGCAAATTTTCTTGGAGAGCATAATCTGGATTCTTACATTGATAGGATGGTTTGTTTTAATATTGGTTATGATACACTAGAATTTTTTGATAAAACAATATTAACTCCAAAAGCTGTCAAACAAAGAGAAAAATATTCCGTAGAATATCCCTTACCCAAAGGGCTTGAAGTTATTCCAGAAAGCTCTCATTTAAATCCAGAAACTCTTCAAAGATTATTTAGGCTGATAGGTTTGGATGCCAATTTGCAATTAACACTGACAACTAGTCATCAAGAAATAAGAAATTCCCAAGGAGTTATTGATATTAAAGAAGGAATTTGTGAAGCAAAAGATTTTGAAGGATGGAGTTTGCCAAAGGCATCCTGGGTGGCATCAAGATTAATGTCTTTATGCAGAGAATTTTAGTAATCACAAATCAATCTCAGGCATTTCTTTTGCTGATTGAGGAATTTTAAGGAATTCTTTTTTCTTCCTTCCATATAAATTGAAAAAGAAAACCCCTGGAAATCTTTCAGAAGCATTTTCCAATTCCAATACAGAATCATTATAATACTGCCTTGAATAAGCAATCTTGTCTTCTATTGCAGATAATTCGTTCTGCAACTGCAAAAAGTTTTCATTTGCCTTTAAATTAGGATAATTTTCAGCAATTGCAAATAATCTTCCAAGTGCATTTTGAAGCATATCACCTGCTTTTATTTTTTCAGCAACATTTCCAGCACCTACAAGATCGCTTCTTGCTTTTGATACAGCATCCATGATTCCTTTTTCATGCTTCGCATATCCTTTTACAACTTTTACTAAAGCAGGAACCAAATCAGCTCTTTTCTTTAATTGAACATCAATCTGAGCCAGGCTATTGTCTATCCTGTTTTCAAGAACTACGAATCTGTTGTAGTAATAAATAAAAATAATTATAACTAATGCAATTAATGCAGCAATCCCAATTAAAAGCCATGCAACCATAAATAACTATGTTTAATATTGTTTATAAATCTTGCGAAATATCTTATTTTTTGTTATCACCGTCGCAAAATAATTTATAACACAAACCTTTATATAGTATCAATTTAATATAAATTTAAGAAAAAAATGAGGTTTTAAAATGTCTGAGGATGATTTAGATGACATGGATGATCTGTTGGATGATCTTGAGGCGGACGAACAATAATTTATTTTTATTTCCTTTTTATTTGATATTCTTTTTTAGTTTAACAATCATTAATCTAATTTTTTCCCAACAAGTCTTAAAATCAGTTTTAATTCTCTTGAAGGTTCAACAGGAAGTTTTCTCCCAACCCTATCCGAATCTTTTGGATAAGGATATTTAAGTCCTGCTAATCTATCAAGTCTCTCAACATCATCTTCATTGACACCATATTCTTCTTCTGTAATAGTATGATCTTCATCTAATTGTTTCATTAATTTATCAGCTAATTCTCTTCTAAATTCTTCTCTTTCATTATGAAATTCATCATTGATTTGTTCGGTCTGTTCGTTTGCTTGTCCATATTCTCTTAATGTCTGAACATATTGTTCTAATCTCTGTTCAAGTCTTTCTGCAATAATGTCAATTCTTAATCTTCTTCCCTCTAATTTTTGAGTCAATCTTTGTGCCTCTTCTTGAGTTCTTTGTCTTTTTAATCCTTCATCATATTCGCTTCTTTTTTGTTCAATTTCATATTCTGCTCTTTGTCCAACCATTTCTAATTCTCTTTCTCTTGCCATTTGCTCTAATCTTGCCTGACTTCCTGTTAGAAGATTTTCTCCTCTTACTCTTTCTAATTCAGGAGCAGTTTGAGCTTGAATTTTTTCTAATTCAACTTCAACTCTTCTTTGCTCAAATGACGCAAGAGTTCTATCTCTGTCAATTTCAGCCATTCTTATTTTATAACCAAAACGAGATTTTCCTCTTAAATAACCAACTGCACCAGCTATTAATGCTGCGCCAGCTGTTGCTCCAGAATATATTAATGTTTCTACATTCATAAAAGTTTCAAGTGTTTCTTTGAATGTTGTATAATCCATTTTCATTTTTCTCAGAATTATCTGAGGTCCTAATCACCTCAATTTATTTTTATTTAAACCAATTTCTTTGCAACTAATTCAGTACAAACACCAGCAGCAACTGTTGCACCAGCATCTCTTATTGCAAATCTTGCCATATGAGGGTTAACTTTTGATGTTTCAAGAACTAAATTACCCATGGGTTTGATTTTAACAATAGCAACATCTCCATTCTTTATGAAATCTACTTTTCCAGGCATTGGCTGTCCGGATGTAGGATCTATTTTATGAAGAATTTCTAAAAATTGGCATGGAACTTGTGCTGTATGAACATGAAATACAGGTGTGTATCCTTTTGCAATTACAGTTGGATGATTTATTACTGCAATTTGAGCTGTGAATTCTTCTGCAATTGTAGCGGGCTGCGCAGCATCACAAATAACATCTCCTCTTGCAACATCTTTTTTTCCAATACCTTTGATATTGACTCCGACATTGCATCCAGCAGGAGCTTCTTTCATTTGTTCATGATGCATTTCAATTGATTTTATTTCTCCATCAATTCCTCTTCCGCTTCTTCCAGGCAAAATTTTAACTTTTTGCCCAACTTTTAATATTCCAGTTTCAACTTTTCCAACAGGAACAACTCCGATTCCAGTGATTTCATAAACATCTTGTAATGGCATTCTGACTGGCAATTCAGTTGGTTTTTTAGGTTCATCAAATAAATCCAATTGTTCGTAAATAGTTGGTCCTTTATACCAAGGCATATTTGTTGATTTCTTGTAAATATTATCTCCTTTTAATCCAGATACAGCTAAGAAAACTGTTTTTTCAGGATTAACTCCAACTGCTTTTAATAAAGTAGAAACTTCTTCTTTATTTTTCTTGAAGATTTCTTCTTTATAGTCAACAGCATCCATTTTATTAATAGAAACTGCAATTTGCTGAACACCCATTGTTCTTAATAGCCATAAATGCTCTTTAGTTTGAGGTTGAACTCCGTCTTTAGCTGAAATAGTCAAGAAAGCTGCATCAGCTTGTGAAGCACCTGTAATCATATTTTTAACAAAATCTTTATGTCCAGGAGCATCAATTATTGTAACCTGCCTTTTAGGCGTGATTATTTTTTTATAAGATAAATCAATTGTAACTCCTCTTTCTCTTTCTTCTTTAATATTATCCATGACAAAAGCAAATTCAAAACCAGCTTTTCCAAGCTTTTTAGCCTCTTCTGTAAGTTTTTTCATTTCCTGTTCAGGAATGATTCCACTGTCAAACATAAGCCTGCCTACGCAAGTCGATTTTCCATGGTCTACATGACCTACAAAAACAACATTCATTGTCGGTTTTTCTGCTGCCATTTTTAAATTTGAACTTTAGTGAAAATTTAAAAAGCCTAAAAAATCGCGAACAATTTTTTTTGGATTTTAATTTTAACTTAAATTTTTAGTAATTATATAACAAAAAACGAGATTTATAAACCTTTCTATTTTTTCATATTTTTACTCTCTGAATCCATTAAATTTCTTAAAAATTGCCAAAGCAATTAGCATAGCTCCAATCAGAAATATAAAAAATCCTGTAAAAACAACCAAAGGCATGAATATTTGGAACTGTTCTTCTACTTTAAAACTTCCTGAAATAGATATTATAGAATAAATCACAGATATGACTAGAAAAAATATGATTAACCCAAGTAAAGCGAGAACTGATGAATTATTATGAGATTTCATAAGATTAATAGAATTATAAAATATTTAAATATAGTTTGATTAGAACATATATAATAATATTTTGGAAGCTTCGCATA
>JAGVWU010000031.1 GCA_018304145.1 Candidatus Pacearchaeota archaeon
TGAGAAAGCATAAAGCTTCTTCTTTGGAATAATTACACTCTAGAATATACGTTAGATACCTTTGTAAATAGGGGTGCAATAATATTGGTATACTACAATAGTAAGGTATAAAAACTAAATTTATTTTTATTGATTATAAAAAAGAAGTACTATGAAACCAATCGACTTCCTAAATTTGAAATACAAGCCAAAATCAAGTGATTTGATTTGCTTGTTCAGGGTTGAGCCTAACAAAGTTTCCCTGAAAGAAGCATCTGAAAATGTTGCTCTTGAATCCTCTGTTGGAACATGGGATGAAGTATCAACTGAAAAAGAATATATGAAAAAACTTGGAGCAAAAGTTTTTTCTATAAAAGGGAACCATGTTAAGATTGCCTATCCTTCAGAGTTATTTGAAAAAGGAAATGCTCCGAATATTTTATCTTCTATTGCTGGAAACATATTTGGAATGAAAATTGTTAAAAATCTTAGATTGGAAGATATAAAAATTCCTGATGAAATTTTAAATTCTTTTTCAGGGCCAAAATATGGGATAGATGGAATAAGAAAGATAATGAGAATTTATGATAGGCCCTTAATAGGAACAATCATCAAACCAAAACTAGGGCTAAAAACAAAAGACCATGCAAAAGTTGCTTACGAAGCATGGACAGGAGGATGTGATTTAGTGAAAGATGATGAAAATCTTTCTTCGCAGAAATTCAACCAATTTGAAGAAAGATTAGCAAGAACCTTGGAAAAAGCAGACAAAGCAGAAGAAGAAACAGGTGAAAAAAAAGCCTATCTTGTTAATATTACTGCTGAAACAAAAGAGATGATGAAAAGAGCGGAATTAGTTGAGCAATTAGGAGGAAAATTTGTAATGATTGATGTTGTAACAGAAGGTTTTGGCGCATTACAGACTTTAAGAGAAGCTGATTTTAAAATGGCTATTCATGCTCATAGGGCAATGCATGCTGCATTTACAAGAAATCCCAAACATGGAATTTCAATGATGGTATTAGCAGACATTGTAAGGTTAATAGGATGTGACAGCTTGCATATTGGAACTGTTGTAGGAAAATTAGAAGGAAGCCTGAATGAGGTAAGTGAGATTGAAGAAGAGATTGAGAAAAAAATTGTTAAAGAAACTAAAATAAGATTAGAGCAGGATTGGGAAAAAATAAAACCGGTAATGGCTGTTAGCTCAGGAGGCTTGCATCCAGGCCATGTTCCATTTTTAATAAAACATCTTGGAAAAGATTTGATAATACAGTTCGGAGGTGGAATTCATGGCCACCCTTTTGGAAGTTCTGCTGGAGCAAGAGCTGCCAGACAAGCTATAAATGCAACAATTGAAGGTATATCACTAAAAGAATATGAAAAAGACCATTCTGAATTAAGAGCTGCTTTGGAGAAATGGGTAAAAAATAGGTAAATTAAAGTAATCGTGTGTCATTTAAATCAGATTTAAAGTAATTGAAAAAATGCCCAAAATATGCAGGTTTCTATCCTAAGATTTGTCCTTTTTGATAAGAAGGTATATATCAAAAATAAACAAAAAGTTTCTTAGTTTTATTTAAATGGAACATAGATATAAAATCTTGTTTGATGGAAAAAAGATTACTTTTATAGGAAAATGTCTGTAAGTTAATCCTAATTATAAACCAAAACATTTAAATATACATAAGTATATAATTGTATATGGAAACTACAATTAGAATAAATCCTGAAACAAAGACAAAACTTGACGAGTTCAGACAATATAAAAATGAAAGCTATGACGAAGTGGTAAGAAAAATAATAGTTATAGCAAAAACTTGTGAAAAAGAACCTAAACTAAGTCAAAAAACTATACAAGAAATAAAAGAAGCGAGAGAAAGAATAAAAAAAGGCGAGTTTTATACAGAAGAAGAAGCTAAGAAGATTCTAAGGTTATCAAAAAGTCCTTGAGTTATTTTTTTGGACTTTTGGATGCTCAAGATTCAAAAAAGTATATGAAGAATCTTGACATAATAAGAATTATAAATCTACCTTATTTAATTTAGTTATGTATAATCTTATCTTTGAAAAGAGTGCCTTAGAAAGTTTGAATAAACTTGAACCCCAAATAAAAGAGCAAATTTGGAATAAACTTCAACAATGTAAAGAAAATCCTTTTAGGTTTCTTGAACACCTAGAAGAAATTGATGATATGAGGGGCATGCCTTATTTTAAAGGCAAAATTGGAAAGACGGCTTGGAATGGAAAAATGGAGGGTTCTCTTCCATGGAAAAAGATGAATCAAGAATTTAATGAGCATCCCAGACGTTTCAAGAAACATTATAGATTCGGGGTAAAAGTAGAATGCACTATACACAGCAAAAAATCAATTCATGGAGATAAAGTTTATTCTAAGCTAATTTCAGCAAGGGCAAATGAAGAAACATTAAGATGGATTAATCATAATATTAATGTTCTAAATAGGGCAAGATGTGAATGGAACATTAATCCATAGAGAATTAATTTACACATAGTTTCTTATCCCGAAACCCTTAAAAATGTTCTTTATTTTAGGATTTAATGAATAAACTAATAAATCTTGACAGAAAATATGAAAACTACAGGTGGTTTTTTACATCAGGAGGTGTGTTGGCTGTTGGTGGAAAATCTGACGAGCAAAATGAATCTGTTATTAGCAATTTTTTAAGGCCTGAATATGTAATTTTGCATACCACAGAACCTGGAAGCCCTTTTATAATTCTGCAATCTAAAAACCCTGGTAAAAAAGATATCGAAGAAGCAGGAATTTTTTGTGCTTGTTTTTCAAAACAATGGAAAGAAGGCAAAAAAGAAATTAACGTAGATATTTTTAAAGGAAGCCAGATTTATAAGGCAAAATCAATGAAAACAGGAACTTTTGGCGTCAAAGGAGAAAAGAAAACAATAAAGGTAAAACCTGAGCTGATTTTAATAATTCAAAATGGAAAATTAAGGGCAGTCCCTAAAACAATAAAAGAGGAAAAACTAGCTGAAATAAAACAAGGCAGATTAAAAAAAGAGCAAGCCACTGAAAAAATTCTAAAAAAAATAAAAAATATATATCATTTTCCATTTTCAAAAGAAGATGTAATGAGTGCAATTCCAAGTGATAAGCTGGATGTGAAATAAAAAATAATTTATTAATCCATTAAATTATCAAGTGATTGACACATTTTTTCGCACCAATCAAAAATCCATAAACCAAGTATTCTATAATTTTAATGCCTAAAAAGATTGAAACAATTACAAGTAATTATTTGAACATATATTATCATTAATAACTTGATTAATAGAGGTTTTAGTGCATATAAAGCAAATCAGTAAAAAATTTAGCTGGATTTAACTAATTATAGGAAATAACATTAATTTTCGTATGTTTATTATGTTATTTCCTAATAAGCAAATAACCATATTATGTCCGATTATTGAAGTTATTTGCTATAGTTAAAATTATTCTATATCTTAGCAAAGCATCTCAGAACACCTTAAGAGATTATATTATAATCAGTTAGCGAGTAGTAATAAATAACTGTAGTTTACCGAAATTATTGCACCCCTATTTAGAGAGGTATTGGAACGTTATTCTTGAGTATAATTATTCAAAAGAAGAAGCACGAGTTTTCTTGCAAATGGTAAGATTAAAAGAGAGGAAACTTGAATGGGCTTTCAAGCAAAAAGAAAAAAGTATAAAGAATGAAGATTTAGCTTTTAATTGTGGAGTGAAGGTTAGGAGATTTCAGCAACTCCATAGAGAATATAAAATGACTGGAAAAATACCTCAATTGAACTGGAATAGAAGACCTAAGACTTACCTAACTGATGAACAAAAGAAATTAATTGACAAAGCACTTAAGGAAAGTAAATTGATGAATTCTGTTGCAATAAGATTGTATATTAAAAAATATTATAATATTATTTTACCAAATAATAAAATTCATAATTACCTTTTGAAAAAAGGAGTATCTAAAGAAGATAAAAAGAAACAGAAACAAAGGAAGTATTGCAGGTATCAGAGGGATCATAGTTTTTCATTAGGACATTTGGATTGGCACGATTCAGACTATCTTCCTGGAAAGCATGTATGCGTTCTTGAAGACGATGCTTCAAGAGAAATAATCTATGGGGGAGAATTTGATAGGGAGTTAGAAAAATATGCAATAGAGATTGTTAAAAAAGGAATCAAGATAGCTTATGAAACTTATTCATCTGTTTGGAGAGAGATGAATACAGACAAAGGAGCTCAGTTTTATGGAAATAAAAAAACAAATGAAGGTGAGAAATCCTACGCCGAATTTGAATTATTCTTGCAAGAAAATAATATTAAGCATATTCCTTCAAGAAGGAATCATCCACAGACAAATGGAAAAGAGGAAAGATGGTTTAGAACTTATGAAGAAAACAGACATAAGTTTAAATCATTTAATGAATTTATTAAATGGTATAATGATAGAATTCATTTAGGATTATCTAGAAAAGAAGGCATAACTCCAAACGAAATGATAATAAATAAACTGCAACCTGAATCTATTTTAGGGTTGTTTTTTAGACAAATAAACTGATACGAATACTAAAAAATATATGATAGACTTGCCATGTAAGAATATCCGTAAACTACAGAAGTAATAAATACAGTATCTCCGCACAGAGATAATTCTTAATCATTAGTCATTTTATAATTAAAAGAAAAATAGTAAATCCCTAGATTGCTCTAGGGATTTATGTCATTACTAAAGAGGTTTGTTGAAGTAAGTATAAATATTTTAGGGAAGATAAAAGTAAAGGTAAATGAGGTTCTAAGGAGCATTATTGAAGCAGGAAAAACAAATAGTTATGTAGAGACTTATAGCAATAAGGCGGATACTCTTCATAGGCATATAAAAGAGAATTCTGAAAGAGATTTAAAGAGAGCATTTGAATTTAATACAAGAAAAGCAATTGGGAGAATGGGATTAGGAAGAGTTGTTTTAGCTTTTGATGTTACAGAAGAACTTTATTTTGGAGATAAGGGAGGGCTAAATGTAAGGCAGATAAAACATCAAAATGGAGCTGATGAAGCGTTTAGTTATTTGGTTTTAAATATTATAAAACCAAAGCCATTGCCATTAATGGCAATTCCATATAAGCAAGGAGATGATTTAACTTCTCTAATAAAAGAACTGATAAGTTATGCAAGAAATCTAAGAATAATAATTGAATATGTTTTGTTTGACAGAGGATTTTATATTGGAGATTTAATTTCCTATTTATCTTCGATAAATATGAAGTATCTTATCTTTGTTCCTCAGAATAAAGCTATGAAAAGATATATACAACAAACAAATTATTTGCGTTCTTTTAACCATTTGATTGGATATAATAAATACAAAAGTACTTGGACTGCTAAAACAAAAATAGTTATCATAAAAGATAAATGTTTCAATGAAAAGGAGAAAAAATGGAAGAAGTTTTATTGGTGCTTTGCAACTAATTTGCAAAGTGGTTTTAGCCTTGTTAGAAAATATAAGCAAAGATGGCAGATTGAAACAGATTTTAGGGTTAAGAATGAAGCAAGAATAAAGAGCAAGAGTAATGTCCCAATTATAAGATACTTCTATTTTTTAATGTCATTAATATTAATGGGAAGTTGGGAAGTGAATAGAATAGATAATCCAGATGTTCCATTTAAACGCTATTTGAAAAACATTGAACAAAAATTCTCAACTGAAATTACTTAATTCTAGGATTAATATTAATGATAGAAGATAACTGGCGATAGCCAGACAAATTTAAAGAAAAAGATAAATATAATAAAGCCGTTATAACGGCTTTATTCGGAGATACTGAAATAACAGAAATATTTAAAAACAATTTTTATAAAGCACTTTTATGGATTTGGATGAGAAATCAAGAATATTAATGAATGAATTAGCAAAAGATTTTTCTAAAAGAGGAGATATTTTTAGAATTTTTTTAGGCATGGCTAATAGAAAATTAAAGGTGGATGAGTTTGAGGACACTTTACAGGATATGGTTGTTTCTATTGGAAAAGGAGGCCATACTTATGAACATGAAGTTCATGAAGGAATAGAGCTAAATCAAAGGCCTGTTTTGCCTTGGCTTTTAAGTTGCTGGAGTTATCAAATTATAGCAACAATTAGAAAAAGAGAAAGGACAATTCCTAAGATTAAAAGATGCAAAAGAGGAAAATTAGTTCAGATAGATGGAGACCTTTCTAAAAGATTAGATACCGAGAGTGTTTACAGAATTTCCTGTTCTAGATTTGAAGAAAGAGAGGAATTTAATGATGAAATTACTTATTTAAAATTATATCCAGTATTAGATGAACTGGCTCCTGAACAAAGAGAATTTATTGACTTGCATTATTTTCAAGGATTAGAATTAAAAGAAATTGCATTAAAAACTGGATTAAAAGAATCTACAATAAGAGGAAGATTATATGAAGCAAGAAAAACTCTCCGAGAAATTTTGCCTTATTCGATTGTTAATAAAAGAGGAAAGATTAGAGAAGCTGCATAAAGAATATACTATTGTTAAAAAGATATTTTAATATTCAAATTCCTCTATTAATGTTCGTGCATGATTTAAAGATTAAACAAGGCATTGAGAATGAAATAAAGAATCTTGAAAGAGTTTAAATATTCTTGTTATTTTATTTTATCATGACATCGCAATTAGAAATGCAATTAGGCAAAAATGGATTGACTCAGAGTTTCCTAGAAGAAATAAAAAAAAGATTTGAAAAACCTGAATTGAAAAATATCAAAATAAGTGTTTTGAAAAGTGCACGCGAATCGCGAGATGATGTAAAGAAATATGCAGATGAATTAAAGAATTTCCTTGGAAATAAATTCACATATAGAATAATTGGATTTTCTATATTTTTAAAGAAGTGGCGGAAAAGTAGAGAATGATTTTAAATAAATTTTTAATTAATTTTATAAAGGTGGGTTATGGCATAGAAAACATTAGCAAATTATCTCATAACATTGCTTTCTCTTGATAAATTCTTTTTATTGTTTTAATTGTGAAGTAATTACAAAGCTAAAACGAATGATTTATAAACCTATTTTCTTGATTGTTTATGACTATAAGGTAATTTATTACCTATCTAGTGCTGTAAAGCACGGTTGAAAAAAACAACTGATGAATAAATTCATCAGCAAATACCACTTGGATAAAACCCTCGATTTTATCTATATACTATCCAATGAAAGCTGAAAAAAACTCTGTATATGAGCTTCCGGCAAATGAATACAATAATAAATTAGCAAACATACTTAAAGAAATGCCTGAATTCAAACAGCCTGATTGGAGTTATTTTGTCAAAACAGGAGTTGCTAAGGTGAAACCTCCGCAGGATGAAAATTTCTGGTATAAAAGGGCTACAAGCATTTTAAGACAGGTTTATACTCATAAAGTAGTCGGGGTCAATAGATTAAAAACAAGATATGGAAGCTTGAAGAACAGAGGAATGCAGCCAGAACATTTTAGAAGAGGTTCTGGAAAAATCATAAGAACAATTTTGCAGCAGGCTGAAAAAGCAGGGTTATTGGAAAAGTTTAATGAAAGAGGAAAAAGAGCTGGAAGAACATTAACTAAACAAGGAAAAGAACTTTTGGAGAGTGTAAAATAAAATGCCTTTTGTACTTAGTCGTGAAAGAGAAGGTTTCCCAATTATAGCTTATCAACTGGATTTAGATGATAGGCCAATTTTATCATCAGTTTTAGTAGTAGGAGTTTCGGCATCAAGCCCAACAAATAAAACAAAAATATCTTTTCAAGGGGATAAATATGTATTTTTAAGAACAGAGTTATTAACAGAAAAAAATTATGATCCTGAAAAATCACAATTAAGCATATATGAAGCAAACAGGCTAAGAAAATATTTAAGGACGCAATTTAAAGTTGAAGGTCTGGAAGGAGAATTATAAAATGAAGCAAAAAAGAATATATCAAAAGAAAATAAAATTAGCAAGAGTTGCAAGACAGACTAGATGGGCTCCTGTCTGGGTTGTTTTGAAAAAAATGGGAACTGGAAAAAAAGTCCATCCTTCTGCTGTCACTCATGTTAAAAGAAGTTGGACAAGGACAAAATTAAAAATTAAACCAAGGAGAATGCATAAACAGCATCTAGGATAAAATTCAAAACAAGTTTCAAAAATCTTCCAATCATGGATTTTTGAAATCTGGGTATTTCTTTGGAAACACCCTGGATTTTGAATTTCATCAGACTAAACAAAAAATTCAAAATGGCAAAAGAAAAAACAAAAAAATCAGAAGCAAAACTTGTTTTGGAAAGAGAATATATTGTTCCTCTTAGAAGAGAGTGGCTGAAAGTTGCTAAATTCAAAAGAGCAAACAGGGCTGTTAAAGCCCTGAAAAAATTCCTTGCAAGGCACATGAAAGTCTATGACAGAGATTTAAGAAAAATAAAATTAGATATTATTTTGAATAATGAATTAAGATTTAGAGGGATGAGAAAACCACTTTCAAAAGTCCATGTTAAAGCTAAAAAGTTTGATGATGGAAATGTCAAAGTTGAATTAGTAAAAATACCTGAGCATATCAGATTTGCAAGATTAAGAGAAGAAAAGAAGAAAACGAAAATTGAAGAAAAAAAGCCTGAACCAGTAAAACCTGAAGAAATAACCCCTGCTGAAGAAAGCAAAAAGGCAGAAGAAACAAAAGAAAAAGAGGAAGCCTCAAAAGAGGATAGTTTGAAAATATCTAAAGAAAAAGCTAGAGAACAAAAACATATTTCTAAGGATAAAAAAGTTTTAATACACAGAAAAGCTATGTCGAGATAGTTATAAAAAAAGATGGAGTATGAGATAAAGAGGAAATTAGTACGGCTTAATAATAGGCAATGTGTTGATGATATTAAGAAATATATTAAATATTCCTATGATTTTTACCATACAAAAGTTCCTGAGATAATGATTTTAGCTAAAAAATTGCATGAGGAATATGATTTAAAGAGCTTTTATAAGATATTTAATAAATTATGGAAAAGCGGGTATCATAACAGCAGAGTATTAGCCATAACCTCGCTTAAAATGTATAAGGAAGATTTTAACCTAGAAACCTGGGTTTTTTTAAAGCCTAAATTAAAGGAAATCAGAGGTTTGGATAAAGTGGACAGTATAGGCTCTGATATTTTAGGCAATATAGTTTTAAGATATAAAGAATTAGAGAGTGAAATAATAACTCTTTCCAAAAACAAAAATTTGTGGCTAAGAAGAATGGCTTTAGTTTCCAGCATCCCTCTGATAAGACAAAAAGATTTTAAATTAGCAATTAATCTTATTAAAATGCATATGAATGAGAGTGAAGAACCTCTCCAAAAAACAATCGGACTTTTATTAAAAGAAATAGGAGACCAAAATCCGGAAATTTTAAGGAGATTTTTAATTAAAAATAAAAATCTTCCAAAGACTGCTTTTTATTCTGCAACTGAAAATATAAAAAGTTTCAGGAGATTGAGGCATTTATCAAATTCAAACAGGTTTGCTAGATGGTTCTTCTGGAAGAATTAGTCTCTATATTTCTAAAGTAAAACTATTAAATTTATCCTGCTTTCAGCAAGTCTAAATTTCTAAGAGTTATAGTTAATGTTATAAATGTAATAAGTTTTGCTTTGATTGTTGATTTTATAATATATTGATTTTAACACTAATAACAATTTCTTAGAAAAATAATTTTGATGAAGTCAGATTCTTTTTTGACAAATACCTTCAGAAAAGCTAGGGAATCAGATTTAAGAAGATTTATAATTTTGTTTTAATGATTATTTCTATGAACAAGAAATTAGATTTGAAAATAAAAGAAAAGGCAAATCCTTCAAAAGCAAAGGATTTGCAGAGATTTTTTAAAACCGGAAAAGGGCATTATGGAGAAGGGGATGTCTTTTTAGGAATAATTGTTCCTGAACAAAGGAAGATTGCTGTTGAATTCAAAGATATTTCTTTAGAAGAAATTGAGAATTTGTTGAATTCAGAAATTCATGAAAAAAGATTGATTGCATTATTAATTCTAATTGAACAACTTAAAAAAGCAGGAAAAGAAAAAGATGAAAAATTAAAAGAAGAAATATTTAAATTATATTTAAAAAAAGCCCATGAAAATAAAGTAAATAACTGGGATTTGGTTGATTTATCTGCTCCAAGAATTGTTGGAAATTATTTGCTTGATAAGAAAAGAGATATTCTTTATGAATTGACAAAGGGTAATTTATGGGAAAAAAGAATTTCTGTTATATCCACATTTGCATTTATTAAAAATTCAGAATTTAATGACAGTTTAAAAATAGCTGAAATCCTTTTGAATGATAAACATGATTTAATGCATAAGGCAGTTGGATGGATGCTTCGTGAAATTGGAAAGAAAGATATCAGGGTTTTGGAAGAATTTTTAAAAAAGCATTATAAAAATATGCCCCGAACAATGTTGAGGTATGCAATTGAGAAATTTGATGAAAAGAAGAGAAAGATGTATTTGAAAAGGGAAATTTAATCTCTTTTCAAATCCTTGAACTTCACAGAGTGCTGTTCACCAGCACTACCCCAGTTTTCCAATTCTGTTTCATGAATCAATATAGTAACTGCCTGGGCAGGTATTCCCATTTCTGTGAAAACTTCAGTTATCTTTTTGATAATGATTGGCTTTTGTTCTTTTTCTAAAGGCCAGGTTTCAATGTTTATTATGGGCATATAAATTAAAATAATAGTTTATTTATAATCTTTATTATACTTAATGTATAATTCTAATAAAGGTAGCAAATTCATTATTTTACAATAATGAAGAGAAAGGCTTCTTAAGTTTTAGAATAGCTTGTTTCATTAATTCTCCCTTGCTTGCTTCCACACTTACTATCCTGTGCCCCATTAATAATAATTAAAGTATAAAAAGCCAGATTAATAATAATTAATATGCAAATTCAAAAACCCATTTCAGAACTCTTGGAATTCAGCATAATAAATGTAGATAAGCCAGCTGGCTTAACCAGCTTTAAGGTGTGTGAAAAAATAAGGAATATTTTCAATGCAAAAAAAGCAGGGCATTTTGGAACACTTGACCCCATGGTTACAGGAGTCCTGCCTGTTGCTTTTAACAGAGCCTGCCGTTTGTCCAATTATTTTATGATTAAAAACAAGGAATATATTGGAAAAATGCAAATTCACTCTGATATTTCTGAAGAAGAATTAAAAGAAGAAATGGAAAAATTTAATGGAAAAATAATGCAGAAACCTCCTGTAAAATCAAGAGTTAAAAGAGTTTTAAGAGAAAGAAATGTTGATAAGTTCAAAATAATAAAAAAACAGGGAAAAATTGTTGAATTTGAAAGTGATGTTCAAGCAGGAACTTACATTAGAAAATTAATATCAGATTTAGGTGAAAGAATCGGAGGGGCTCATATGATTGAACTAAGAAGAATAAAAGCTGGAATTTTCAGGGAAAATGAAAGCCATAAAATTGAGGAAATTGAAAAAGCTTTTAAGGAATGGAAAGCAGGAAGAGAAGATAAGCTTAGAAAAATGCTGATTCCTGCAGAAATTATCAAGCAGATTATAACCTCTGTGCAGGTTAAAGAAGAAGCTGTTAAAGAATTGCTAAATGGAAAACCTTTAATGAAAAAAGAGATAGCAAGTTCAGAACCATCAGGTTCTGAAAATTCAAAACTTGCAGTCTTTAATAAAGAAAGATTTATTGGAATTTACAAGGTTATTGAAGATAAAGACATTCTTGCTAGAGCTGAGTTTGTGCTTAATTAAAAGTTATTTTTATTAATAATTTAAAGAGGATAAGAAGTGTGTTTAGCAATAGAGTAATATTTTTATAGCACTATATTCTAATTAACCATATCCTCGAAATAAATCATATTCTTCTTTGTTAAAACAACATTTAAATATCTGTTTTTATTGGTTTTCACATGAAAAAGAGGAAGAAAAAAGAAGATATTTTAATAATGATTTCAGCTGGAATTCTATTGGCAATTATTGCTATGTCTGGAATTTATATTAAATTATCAAATACTCCTGAAAAAAAACTAGAACTAAATGGGGAAATTGGAGAATTATATTCAGAAGGACTTGTAAATCAGCCTCCTTCTGTAAGCATGATAAACCCCAGATTTATAGAAGCTTATCCTCAAACAGAATTTAGTTTAAGTTCATCTTATTCAGACCCTAATGGAATAAGTGACTTGAATTATGCCAGATTGATAATTGATAAGAATGTAAACAATTATCCTAACTATACTGCGATGATTGACTATTTTCCAAACACAAACAAGATTACCATTTATAATAAAGGGGAAGAAAATAATTTAATTGCAAGTTATTCTTTTGAAGAAAATATAAGTTAGATACAAAAAATGGCTATAAATAAAATATTTATAAAAAGAGTAAAAATATCCGGAGTTTTAATTACAAATTTTTTATTTTTTGGAATTGTATTTTGCATTTTATTAAATATTAGTTTTATATCTGCTGTAACTAATTGTAATACTCAGGGTTCTTGTTCAGGTTCAGGGCCTTTTAATACCTGCAGTGACTCTTATCATTGTACAAATTCTTGCAATAATTGTTATCAGCTTCATGTAAATACTGCTGAATGTAAAATAATTGCTGCTGGACCTATTGCTGGGTGCATGATAACCAGTTGCAAAGACAGTTATGCAAATGCTGATGGAAACTGGGTTAATGGATGTGAACAGCCAGTTGCATGTGGAAGTGATATTGATTGTAATACTCCTGGTATTTGTCAAGTTAATCCTGGACATTGTGTTAATGGAAATACAATCAGTGCCGAATGCATTTATGACTCTGCTCCAGGTAATTCTATTAGTGATACCAGTATAAATGCAAACAATGGAGCTGTTTATTGTGCAAATTCAGTTGCTGGAAAGGTTGGACAGGCATTTAGTTTTAATGGAATTTCAAGTTATGTAAGTATCCCTGATAGTTCTTCTCTTCAACCAGTTAATGAAGTTACAGTTTCAGCATGGATTAAATTAAACACCTTACCTCAAACTGATAAATTTGAATTCATTGTAGAGAAAAATCTTGCAGGCAGCTGGGCAAGTTATGGCTTATGGATAAATTCCTCGGGGCATTTAATATTTTCAGTTGAAAATAAAGTGCTGTCATCCTATCCTGCATGGTCAGTAAAAACTCCCTTAAATTTAGGGCAATGGTATCATATAACAGGAGTTTTCAACAAGAACAATGCTGATGCTGGAGATGGAAATATTTATATTGATGGAAACTTGGCTGAGACTAATTTTATTGCAAATGGTTATGCAAGCAATTTTGCAATTAGCTATGATTCTGGAAATTTAAATATAGGAAAAGAGGGAGGGACTATTAACAGCAATTTTATGAATGGCATAATTGATGAGGTTAAAATATGGAGCAGAACTTTAACTTATGATGAAATATTAAATGAATATCAAAATGGAAATTTTCAGGCTTCAAAAAGTTGTGCTTTGGGAGAAGATAAAATAATTGAAAATTCAGGTGTTCAAGTAAAATGCCTAAACACAAACAAAGTTACATCTGGAAATGACTTAACAATCAATTGGGCATTTATTTTAAAAAATACTCTTCTGTATGATATTTACCATGTATATCCCTATGCAAAAGATAGTGCTAATCCTGGAATTTTTAGAGATGGAGGAAATATAAGTTTTGTAGCTTCAGCTTCTCCTACAAATAAAATTCCTTCTCTTTTGCCCTTAAGCCCTATATTAGGGGAAAGTTTTCCCAATCAGGAAGCTAATTTTAGCTATGGATGTTCGGATGCTGATGGGGTAGAGGACTTAATTTATTGCGGACTATTGATTTTCACTAACGAAACCTATCCTTCAATCCCCACAGTTATTTATTATTATCCTGACAGCAATACATTAAATATTTTCAATGAAACCGATAATTCTATTATCGCTGGAAACTGCACTCCTGGAACAAATGTCATGATTGAAAATAAAAATTCTAAAATTAATTGCTCAAAAATTAGCATAATAAAATCCGGAACAAATGCCAGTATAAATATCCTTATTGAATTTAAAGAAATCCTTGCTGGAAAAAATTACAATATTGCACCTTATGCAATGGATAAAGCTCAACCAAATCATATAATTTATGAAATCAAAGGAAACTGGATTGTTAAAAATTTTGTCCTTGTAAATTATCCTCCAACAACAGGCTCAATAAATCCTTCAAATGGAGAATTTTTTATAAATGAAGAAAGCGCCTTTAATTCAGATTATTCTGATGCAAACGGATTTGCAGATATAATTTCAGTTTATCTTGTACTGGATTTAAATATTTCTGATACTCAAAAAGTTTTAATCATACATTATCCAAACTCAAGAAAAATAGAGATAAGAAATGATATAAATAATTCAAAAGTTGATGGAAACTGCACCGCTGGAGAAAATAAAACTATCAGCAATTATTATACAAATATCCGCTGTTTAAATTCAAAGGCTTCTGGTTCCGGAGAAACGATAAATTTAGAATTGGATTTTATATTTAAAGAAAGATTCACAGGGCAAAGGAAATTTTTTATTAAAGCAAATGATGCAAATGGAACAAGCAGTGTATGGAAAGAAGCTGGAAATATCCGCATTATAAAAAGAATCCTCTCTAATTGCACTGATTCTGATGGAGGAAAAAATTATACAAAAAAAGGAATTACAAACGGAACTAACGGAGCCTTGATTGATTCTTGCATAAATAATAGCATGCTTAAAGAATATTATTGCAATAATTCTGGAGGTGCTTCTTTTGTATCTTACAAATGCCCTGAAAAATGTTCTAATGCAACATGCATTGAAATTAAGACTACAACGCTTACTACTCCAATAATACCTGATATTGATAAGTCAGAAGTTTATACCCCGACTCAATCAAGCACTACTGAACTAGATAAAACACAAGTCCAGGGAAAAACAGCAGGAGAAATAGTATTATGGTCAATAATATGGATTATTATTGTGCTTTTTTGCATTATTTTAATTTATTTTATATATTCTTTGAATAAAAAAAGAGCCTTGAGAAAAAAACTAATTAATAAAATTTCATCTCCGATTATAAGGCAGGTGCCTTCTGGATATTTCAGGCCTCCTTTCAGAAGATAGAATGAAATATAATTTTATAAAGAACAGCAAGTTAATGAAGTAAATTTATCAAGAGAGTTATGGCTTTTGGAATGGAAAGGGTTATGTGAGAGTGAAAGGGGTATCTTTATTTAAATCATTCATCTCAACATAACCTAAGTTTGATACAGGAAAAAGTTTTAAACTATCACTTTAGGTGATAGGCAAAGCAAAGCCTTGTTGTCTTTTTCCTGTCCCAAAAACTCCAATGACAAAATACATGGAGTTTTTGATATTAATAATATTTTTTCAAAAAGAGGAATCGGGATTGTAATAATTTGCAAGGCCTTTCTTAGCCCATTCCTTCATTGCATTCCTGTCAAATCCTTTTAAAAATCCAAGGACAAACATTTCTCTTGAATCTAAATGAACCTGGTTAATTAAAATATCAATTTCATTTTCCTCAGGCATTTCATAGTTTTGTTTCATATTAAAATATCTATTTTTACCTCCATTATGAAATTTTAAAGAAAGGGGTTTTTAAATCGAGTTCGAAGATAAAATACCTAAGCATAATTCATAAGGCTTATAAATCACAATCTTTAAGTAATATTATTGGCTAAATATAAAGATGACTTTGAATTTTTCTCTTGGAAATGTGTATGGAATTGATTCCATTTTTGAATTCTTGATAATAATAGTTTCACTTATAATTGCCTATTCTGCATATAAAATATATAAAATCCTAGGAGATAAAAAATACAAAATATTTTCTTTAGGATTTTTGGCATTAGCAGTTTCTTTTATATTTAAGATATTATCCAACCTTACAATTTTCTATAGAGTAAGAATAGAACATGTTGCTTTTTCATTTATAGGAATAATGCAGTGGAGATATATGGAATTATTTAATTTTACATCATTTATTTTTTATAAAATATTTTATATAACTGGTTTTTTGATTTTATTTTTTGTTATAACCCATACATACAAAAAAGATAAAGTGTTAACAATGATGTATTTTGGGATAATTGCAGTGTTATTCAGCATTTATTTTAATTTTATATTTCATTTAACTCTTGTAATTTTATTGTTTTTCTTGATAATGCATTTTTATGAAAATTATGAAAAACAAAAATCAAAAAATGCTTTTTTGGTTTTCCTTGCATTTTTAATGATGTTAATCAGCCATACTCTTTTTATATTTTCAGATTTTAATTTAATATTTTATCTTGCAGGAGAAATTTTATTATTGATAAGTTTCTTAAATCTTTTGATAAATCAATTCAAAACTGAAAGAAAAATGAAAAAGAACAATCTAAACATTAAAAGAATTAAACAAAAAAATAAATTGTATTCTTTACAATGAACTCAAAAATAATGCAATTTTTAACCATTCATTTTTAAACAGGGGCTAAAAAAAATGAACTCAAAAAGGACAAGACTTGAGGTTATAAGAGATATCTTAGATGTGCTTCAGAAAAATAGAAATGTTAAGATAACTCACATTATTTACAAGGCAAATCTTTCAAATAACAGCATTAAACCTTATCTTGAAAATCTTTTGAAAAATAAGATGATAGAGCAGATTACAGCCAATAAACAGAGATTTTTCAGGATAACTGAAAAAGGGCATGAATTCCTTCAGGAATTCAATAAAATCAAGATATTTTCAGATTCTTTTGGGTTGTAAAGTTTTATAAAACTCCTTGAACAATCATTATCATGAGAGAATTCATATATTTTTCATCAAAAGCAAAAACAACAGGCAATTTTGGAGATGACTTGATGAAAGCAGGAAGAATGGATATTGTATGTCAAATTGTAATCATGGCTTTTTTTCTTTCACATCAGCTAAGAAGGAATGTCAAACTGCATTTGATTTTCAATGGACCTCCTGACGCTCCAAAACATATTGAAATGTTTCCTGGAAATAAACTTATTGAGAATTTTGAAAAATCTGAAAATTCAAAATTCTCAAAGAATAACTTTGTATATGGTACAAAGTTATCTGATGAAGATTCTAAATCTGACATAAGCAAAAAAGATGTTGCTGGATTAATCAAGAAAATTCTTTACAAATATAAACCTGGAATAAAAAATGAAGTCATGCCTGGATATTTCATTGAAAAAAAGGGTTTTTCAAATGTTGTGAATGAAATGCTTGATGAAAGAGAGGAAATTTTCCTTTTGGATAAAAAGGGAGAGGATATTAGAAAAATTGAAATTGGAAAAAATCCTGTTTTTATTTTAGGAGACCATGAGGGTATTCCAAAAGATGAAATGAGGAAGCTAAAAAGAATGGATATAAAGAAGGTAAGTGTTGGAGATGAGATATATTTTGCTTCACAAACAATGACAATTGTGCAGAACGAACTGGATAGAAGAGGGATAGAATAGCCTTTTTATAACATATTTTTCATAATAATAATCTTTAAGATAGATTCAATTCTTAAATAGTTATGTTATTAGACTATGAAGATGCTTCGGATGAAGAAAAGGACAGGGTTCATCAAAGATTTCATGATTTTGGGGTAAGATTCACTAATTCTGGAAGAAGATTTGAATTGCATGAAAAATTATTAAAACCTGAATTAGAATTATTTGATGGGGTAAGGATTGCAGAGTTAGGAGTTGGAGAAGGCTATCATCTAGGGTCTTACAGAGATTTAGATTATAGAGGATTTGATACTAATTATGATATGTTATTAACTGCTTATAAAAACGCACAAAGATTCGGCATGCCTTTATTAAATCTCGAACATATGTTAACTGGGAATATACCTTTACAAGACAAAAGCATAGATAGACTTTTTTCAGTATGCATGTTACATGAAGCAGAGGATACTGAAAGAGAATTATCTGAAATGCATAGGGTTGTTGTTCAAAATGGAAAAATAGTTGTTGTTGAGAGAATGTGTGTGATTGAAGAATCTGCAAGAGCAATTCAAAGATTAAAAGATGAAAATCAATTTTTACCTGAATGGTTTTCTAGAAATGGTTATGAAATTAATGAAAGAAGATTTAGAGCCACTTACTGGGGAGAATCTCTAGATAATGATTTAATGTTTAATTTTTATCTAGTTTCTGGCAAAAGAATATAAAACTTTAAATATTCCATGAAATAAATTAGTCTATGAAAACATTAAGAGTTTATATTTCAGGTGCTGTGCAGGGAGTTTTTTTCAGAAAATTTCTGGAAGAACAGGCAAATAAAATTGGCGTAAGGGGGTTTGTCAGAAATCTTGAGGATGGAAGAGTCGAAGTTGTTATGGAAGGAAGAGAAGATAAAATAAATGAAATGCTTAAAGCATGCCAGGGGCAGGGGTATTCCCATGCTAATGTAAAGGACATTAAAATTGAAGAGCTTAAATACCAGGGTTTTGAGGGTTTCAGGGTTACGAGGTTGTAAGGATTTGATTATCTTGAATTTATTATTAATTTTAACTACTTTAAATTTTATGGCTCTTCACCTAATTTAGGGGGCTTCGCCCCATAATTTTGAAAAATTTTAAGTCCATAGTCCATTAAAATTTTTCTTTTCATATCATTAATGTC